>DATNQL010000596.1:0-7781 GCA_036704025.1 Stenomitos sp. | reverse complement strand
CGGCTCCCCAGGATGAAAACTGGATGCAAAACGTAGCGCGGGAAATGAATTTATCAGAGACGGCTTTTCTCGTCAGACAGGACGATGGTTTCAACCTACGTTGGTTTACCCCGGCTGTAGAAGTGCCGCTTTGTGGTCATGCCACCCTAGCCAGTGCTCATGTTTTATGGTCGGAAGGACATTTACCATCAGATGCAACAGCTCGTTTTTACACCAAAAGTGGCTTGCTTATCGCTAAGCGTTTAGGAGATTGGATTGAGCTGGATTTTCCTGCCAATCGCTCACAAGAAACAGTCCCCCCTCCGGAACTATCTCAAGCCTTGGGTGTACCGCTCAAATCAGTTTTTCAGACGGCTTTGGATTATTTGGTCGAAGTGGAGTCTGAAGAATGGGTGCGGCAAATGCAACCCAATTTCCAGCAACTCAAAACCCTGCACCATGGCAGAGTCATCGTCACCAGCTTAGCGAACGAGGATTCGGATTATGATTTTATTTCTCGCTTCTTTGCACCTGGCGTAGGCATTGATGAAGACCCGGTAACGGGAGCAGCTCATTGCTGCCTTGCTCCCTTCTGGCGCGATCGCCTGGGTAAGGATGAATTCTTAGCTTATCAGGCATCCAGTCGGGGTGGAGTGGTGAAAGTACGGTATACGGGGAGCGATCGCGTTTTTCTCGCCGGACAAGCCGTTACTGTGTTGCGAGGCGAATTAATCACCCCTGAAGCGAGAAAGGGAGGATAAGCAAAAGCTAAAAGCTGTCCTTTCCGGAATTGCCAGTCCCAATTTGGTAGTTAAATTTTGTTACGATAAGTTGGGATATTCAGCCATTGGCGACCCCATTCTCGTCTGTCGCTGATTACGAAACCTACTGAAATTGTCCTTGGAGACACTCCTAATGCTGCGACTCGAACATATTAGTAAAATTTACCCTACAGGCGAAGTCCTCAAGGATGTCAACTGGGAAGTCAAAGTAGGCGATCGCATTGGACTCGTCGGTGTCAACGGCGCAGGCAAATCCACCCAACTGAAAATCATTGCTGGAGAGATGGAACCCACGGCGGGAGAAATTATCCGTCCCGCTAGCTTACACATCGCCTATCTCACCCAAGAATTTGAAGTCGATCCGACGCGCACCGTTCGCGAAGAATTTTGGACGGTGTTTAAGGAAGCGAACGCTGTACATCAGGCGATGGTACAAATGCCGCGAGAGATGGAAACGGCGAACCCAGAGGAACTCGACCGACTCATCCATAAACTAGACAAACTCCAACGTCACTTTGAAGCTCTAGATGGCTATGGATTAGAGGCTCAAATTGAGAAGATTTTGCCAGAAATGGGATTTGAGCCAGAAGATGGCGATCGCCTCGTCAGTGCCTTCAGTGGTGGTTGGCAGATGCGGATGAGTTTGGGCAAAATCTTGCTGCAAAAACCCGACCTCTTGCTGTTAGACGAGCCAACAAACCATCTGGATTTAGAAACAATTGAATGGCTGGAAACTTACCTGAAGGGTCTAAAAACCCCAATGGTTATCGTTTCTCATGACCGAGAGTTTCTGGATCGCCTGTGTACCCAAATTGTGGAAACCGAACGCGGTGTCTCGACGACATACCTGGGTAACTACTCCGCTTATTTGCAACAAAAAGCGGAGATGCAGGAGGCTCAATTGAGTGCTTATGAACGCCAGCAAAAGGAACTAGAGAAACAGCAAGTCTTTGTTGACCGCTTCCGCGCTAGCGCCACCCGTAGCACTCAGGCGAAAAGCCGTGAAAAACAATTAGACAAAATCGAGCGAATTGAAGCGCCAACGAATAGCTTAAAAACCCTGCACTTCCGCTTTCCCCCTGCACCTCGGAGTGGTTTGGAGGTGGTGAAAATTAAAGACTTAGTTCATGCCTATGATGACAAAATTTTGTTTTTGGGAGCTGATTTACTGATTGAGCGAGGCGATCGCGTGGCGTTTCTCGGTCCCAATGGTGCGGGTAAATCCACCCTACTCCATCTAATTATGGGCATGGAACAACCGACGGAAGGAACAGTTGAATTGGGTAAACATAACGTCCTTCCGGGTTACTTTGAGCAAAATCAAGCTGAAGCTCTGGATTTAAACAAGACAGTCATGGAAACGATCCATGATGAAGTTCCCGATTGGAAAAACGAGGAAGTTCGCACTTTATTGGGACGATTTTTGTTTAGTGGTGAGACAGTCTTTAAAAAAGTTGAGTCCTTGAGTGGGGGTGAAAAAGCACGTCTTGCCTTGGCGAAGATGCTTTTACGTCCGGCTAATTTACTGATGTTGGATGAGCCGACCAATCACCTGGATATTCCTGCCAAAGAAATGCTGGAAGAAGCTATCCAGAATTACGATGGTACGGTACTGATTGTCTCCCACGACCGTTATTTTATTTCCAAAGTCGCCACCAAAATTGTGGAAATTCGAGAAGGCGAATTCCGCACATACTTGGGAGATTATCACTATTATTTAGATAAAATTGCTGAAGAAAAAGAGCAAGCCCGACTCGCTGCGATCGCCGCCGAAAAAGCCGCGAAGAAAGCTGCCAAGGCGGCTAAAAAAGCTGACGCCAAACGCCGCTAATGTTGGATCGAACTAAGCCCTTAAAATAGGGGGTAATGCTTCCGCATCCTAGCTTGAAGACACCCCCTAGGTTTTAAGCTTAGACACCGAGATTTTAGGGTTAGTGTTACTGTGTTGAACTACACCACTAATGCCGAAATGCACCTTCATAAGGAGAAGCACAAAGTCGCTTTTCCAGTGCAGAAAGCGGAAGCACAATGGGCCAAAAAACCGTTGCTAGTGCCAAGACTTTTAAACACAATCGTTTGTCTGATGCCGATAAGCTAGTATCCTGCCTAAAACGTTGAAACCATCTAAAAAAACACTGGATCGCTTTGGTAACGTAAAGTGCAGTCAGAATTAGAGACAATTCCTGGTAGCTTGCTGTGTCGATTATACACATCGACTTAATACCCTTTAATAGTTTGGTTTTCTTGACGGACGATAGACTTGAGACTTTTTTAAAGTCCATAGGCACCCTTCGAGCAAAGGTCTCAGGCCGACAATTAGCGACTTTTTTTTGATCTTGCTCTATGTCTTTGAGAGATTACTCTTAAAAAGGAATTATAGCTGTTCTCAATTGTCGTGATAGAAACAATGGCACGGGCATAAAACGGTGTGCCCCTATACATGTACTGGCTCCAATCGAGAAGGGCTATAGGGCAATAAGTTGAGTAATAATCCTAATAATATTAATTTAATTAAAAATGTATCTCATGATACAACTTTTTCATCAATTTTAATAAAAGCTTCCGGTAAGCGCTGAAAGTTCTAGTAGGCAACACTTTTCCTTGTCTTGCCCTCGCCCAGGAGGGATGCGGTGTAGAAGTGTTTCTGTAAAATAGAAATCGATGGATTCAGGGGCCAGGGGACTGGTGAGAAACGCCTATCGAGACTATTTACGGGAATCTTCAGGGTTTAAAGTCCAGCCAACTCAAGCAGCTCCAACGGCTGTATCAGCAGCGATTACCAAGCGATCGCTTGACAACGCCAGAGTTTGCCCAACGACTGGCTGCCATCAGCACGGACATCAAACAACCGGTGTGTGCCTACGTCAATCGGCGGGGACAAGTGATGCGCGTGGGAGTCGGTACTCCTGCTCAGACGAAAATCCCTCCACTGGAATTGCCCCGCTACGGTGCAGAACGACTGTCGGGGATTCGCTGCATTGCCACTCAGCTCAAGTCAGAAACCCCCAAAGAAGCCGCCTTAACCGCTATGGTGATTCAGCGACTCGATGCTTTAGTGGTACTGACGGTGACAGAATCAGGATTTGAGCGGCGGGGAGGGGGTGCCACGGGTTATGTCAAAGAGACTTACTTAGCTCACTTACTGCCTCTGATCGAGCAAGGGATGCAAAATCCAGAGGACCACCCTTCAGCCACTGGCGTGGAACTGAGCTGGAGTCTGTCGCCACCCCTCAGCTTGGATATACTGACCCAACAGGATTTCTTGGAGTTGGTTGAAGGGCTAGAATCGGAGTTCCGTCGAGAATTTGTTGCACAACAGGTTGATGTCGATCAAGACCGAGTGCTGATTGTTGGGTTGATGACGGACGAGACGACTAAAGAGCGATTTGAGGATGGATTGGCAGAAATCGCCCGCTTAGTGGAAACGGCAGGGGGAGAGGTTTTGCAAACAATGCGGCAGAAGCGATCGCGTCCGCACCCTCAAACCGTGGTTGGCGCTGGTAAAGTTCAGGAAATTGCCCTCACTGTCCAAACCGTAGGAGCCAATCTCGTTGTGTTTGACCGTGACCTTTCACCGGCTCAAGTCCGCAACCTAGAATTGGAAACCGGTGTCCGCGTCGTAGACCGTACTGAAGTCATTCTGGATATCTTTGCCCAACGCGCCCAATCCCGCGCCGGAAAATTGCAGGTAGAACTGGCTCAGCTCGAATACATGCTGCCTCGTCTCACAGGACGCGGTCAGGCGATGTCGCGGTTAGGGGGTGGTATCGGCACACGCGGCCCCGGTGAAACGAAACTGGAAACAGAACGCCGAGCCATTCAGCGTCGCATCAACCGACTCCAACAAGAAGTGAACCAGTTGCAAGCCCATCGTTCGCGCTTGCGGCAGCGGCGTCAGCGACAGGAAGTTCCTACGGTTGCCGTTGTTGGTTATACCAATGCGGGAAAATCTACCTTGTTGAATACACTCACCAATGCTGAGGTTTACACCGCTGACCAGTTGTTTGCGACCCTTGACCCCACCACACGACGCTTACCCATTCCCAACGCTGTGACTGGTGAACCGATGGAAATCCTGCTGACCGATACCGTCGGATTTATCCACGAACTCCCTCCCCCTTTGGTGGATTCCTTCCGAGCCACTTTAGAAGAAGTGACGGAAGCCGATGCGCTGCTTCATTTGGTGGATTTATCGCATCCGGCTTGGCAAAGTCACATTCGCTCTGTGATGACCATTCTCTCGGAAATGCCCGTTACACCGGGACCGATTCTGGTGGCGTTTAATAAAATTGACCAGGTTAATAGTGAAACCTTGGCACTGGCTCAAGACGAATTTCCGCAAAGCGTATTCGTTTCTGCCAGTGAGCGGCTCGGGCTGGAAACATTGCGGCAAAAACTGGCTCAGTTAGTTCATTACGCCCTCAATCCTTAGCCATTCCTGGCTATGCCTCGCTCAAAAGAGCGATTTTATCTGGGTGAGAGTGTAGAATTAACTAATGAGGCTGTCCGCACCTGGTAGATCTGACAGTGGCACACCTATTGCCGCCTAGTCAGTTTTTTCGTTTTTGCCCAGATGACGGACAACGAAAATCTTTTGCGGATGGGTGATACCATAAATTACCTTGCCCCGATGAGAGATTATTTCAGGGGTCAGTTATCCAAATGTGCTGTGGGTTGGGCAAAGGCGTATTACTAGTGATATCGCCACTCTTAAATCCATCTGGCAAACCTAAAAAAGACTAACGTTACAGTTTGATGCTTCGTTCTGGCGACGCTGAGATTTTAAGTTTTCTAGAGCAAATCCAGCTGGCTCGAAACCTTGCAGTTGGCTTACGATGCTATCGTCTAAGAACCATGTGCCTAAATTTGGCACGCTGGCTGAAATTGGATCAAGAACAGATACGCCAGCTCATTTTCTTGAGTTATTGTCACGGTCTTGGGAAAATTGGCATCCCTGACTCGATTCTGCTCAAGCCCAGTTCTCTAAACGAGCAGGAGTGGGCAAAAATTCGCGAGTACCCAGAAGTGTCAGAGCTGATTTGTAATCAGCTTCCTGTTCTCAGGGAGTTTGCCCCTTTAGTCCGCTCTCATCAGGAGCGGCTCAATGGTACAGGCTATCCAGATGGATTGCACGGCGACGAAATTCCTTATATCGTTCAGGTCTTCCAATTGGTCAATATCGCGGATGCAATTATCAGTAAGCGGCTGCATCGTACCAGCAACACCCCGGCAAGCGATCGCCCTTACTGGATGCAAGCCGTTGAGGAAATTAGCAAAGAAATGGAGCTAGGAGCCAGAGACGCGGAACTGTGTGAGAAGTTTTTTCGGTTTCTGGAACTTTATTACCGGGGCGGTGGTTGATCTGGGGCTAACTTGAAACTTATCCCCACTCTTGAGTCTTCAGCCCCAACTTCTGTAAACTCGATACTCCAGCTACGTCGGTGAGATTATATTGCAACGGTGTCACAGTAATATATTTATCACGAATGGCCTGGACATCAGTTGGCACATGTTCAGGAAGATGAAGATGGGCGGGTTGTTCGACATCTTCGAGAACTTCCCCGGCTAACCAGTAATAGGTTTTACCCCGTGGATCAATTCGTTTCTCGAAGGTATCGAAATAGCGGCGAATGCCTTGACGGGTGATGCTAACTCCGGCAATTTCTTCCGGCTTCAGGGGGGGTACATTCACATTCAGCAGCATCACTTCCGGTAAGGGCTGCTTGGAGAATTGATGAATGAGCTGTTTAGCAAACAGCGCGGCAGATTGAAATTCCTGTGAGGTATGACTAGCCAGACTAAAGGCAATGCTGGGAATGCCCTCGATCACGCCTTCCATCGCCGCTGAGACAGTGCCAGAGTAAAGAATATCTGTACCCAGGTTAGAGCCATGATTGATGCCAGAAAGGACAAAATCCGGTGGGCCGTCAATTAATGCCCCTAACGCCAGTTTCACGCAATCTGAAGGCGTTCCTGAACATGCCCAGGCTTTGATTGATGGATGAAAGATTGACTCAACTTTTTCCGCACGAATGGGGTCATGTAAAGTAAGACCATGACCCGTCGCGGATCGTTCTCGGTCAGGGCAAACAACCGTAACGTTATGGCCGGCTTGAGCCAGCGTATCGGCGAGGGTGCGAATACCCAGTGCAAAAATCCCGTCGTCGTTGCTGATGAGCAATTTCATGAAGAAGTAATGTCGCCGCAAAGATGAAAGTCGTTGTTTGATTCTATCTTGAGGCTTGGGTTGCCAACGTGGTTGTTTGGGAAGATGTCGGCTCGCTGGGTTTCAGGTTGCGTTTATGCTTTCTGATGGGCTTGATATAAACACAGAACACGAGTATTCGTTCGTAAATTATATAATTTTTTGAATATTAAAATATACCTTTTGATGGATGTGCTAAATTTGCGTTTGCTCTAAATGCAACGTTCTATGTTAAAACAAGGCCAACCGAGCTACTTGATTCAGCGTTCCACTGGGAAAAAGATTATGGTAGGGGGCTGTCAGCGTTCCCAAACGCCGCCTCCGAAAGCCATACAATATACAGCCAGTCGGTATCAAGCGGCTGAACTTCCTCCCAAGGTTGATTTGCGTGCACACATGACGCAGGTAGAAGATCAGTCAGCCGTAAACAGTTGCGCTGCTAATGCGATCGCAGGAGCCTATGAGTACCTGGCAAAGAGAGCTTTGGGCGCATCTGGAGATGTAAGCCGTCTGTTTATCTATTACAACGGACGTGCGCTGTTAGGACATGAAAATCAGGATCAGGGTAGCAGTATCACCGCTTGCATACGGGTATTGCAGGAAATCGGTGCTTGTACGGAAGACACTTGGCCTTATGATGTGGCAAAAGTGAACGCACCACCTCATAATGAGGCTTTCGAGGAGGCGCTGCAATTCCTCATCGAAGAAGCAGAGGAAGTGAAAGTTGATTTGTTTGCGATGAAACACTGTTTGGCTGAGGGCTATCCGTTTGTCTTTGGGTTAGCACTTTTCAAGTCATTCGATCGTGCAGGCAA
>DATNQL010000595.1:0-1641 GCA_036704025.1 Stenomitos sp. | reverse complement strand
GGTAATGCTAACAATGGTGTGTGCGGCGTTGAGGAACAGATCCTTACGGTCGAAATGAGTCGCCAGCACAGTGCCGTTGCCCGGTAAGGAAAGCCCAATCACTTCGGTGAGACAGTTCATCGAGTTGGCGGTGAACATGCCGGAGCAAGAACCACAGGTCGGGCAGGCGGAACGCTCATACTCTTCGACAACCTCGTCGCTAAGACTGTTGTTGACGGCAGCCACCATCGCATCCACCAAGTCCAGCTTGTGGTCTGCGAGTTTCGTCTTGCCAGCTTCCATTGGACCGCCGGAGACAAATACAGCCGGAATGTTGAGACGCAGGGCTGCCATCAACATTCCGGGGGTGATTTTGTCACAGTTGGAAATGCAGACCAAGGCGTCAGCACAATGGGCGTTGACCATGTACTCAACCGAATCGGCGATGATCTCGCGCGAGGGCAGACTGTAGAGCATCCCATCATGACCCATAGCGATGCCATCGTCTACGGCAATGGTGTTGAATTCCTTGGCGACACCACCAGCCGCTTCAATCTCACGGCAGACTAATTGACCCAAATCCTTCAGGTGAACATGACCGGGTACGAATTGGGTAAAGGAGTTGGCGACTGCAATGATGGGCTTCTCGAAATCTTCGGTCTGCATTCCGGTGGCACGCCAGAGTGCGCGGGCACCGGCCATATTGCGTCCCTGAGTGGAGGTTTTGGATCGATAGGTCGGCATGACGCATCCTATGTATCTAAGGGTTCTTAATCGTGCTATCTTTAAATGATTTTAATATTTCTCCTCAGATTTTTGTTTTCTGTGTGAACTTCCCCCATTCATCCAGCCTCGTATCCTCAGATAGATTATTCTTTAAGTAGCAGCTGCTAGGTTGATTCTCTAAAAAACATAGTTTCAAAGCTATGAAATATCGAGAGAGTCGCATTCTTGATAACGTTATTAATACCGAATGTTTGCTTAAAAAAGCCGCCCCTTAAAGGTGGCTTTAGGCGTGTGAAATTATCAGTCTTGTGCAGTGACTTGATCACTTCAATCTTTAATATTGAGTTACTTTTTTTGACGGCTCAGATCCCGGAGGTTTTCAAGAAGTCGGGGATCTTAGCGTTGCCGAAGTATCCAGAACTTACGCAACTACACCATCTATAAGCCTATAAGTGCTTAGGATGCGTTTCGCTGCGCTAACCACCCTACAAATAGAGGCTGGGCGTAATATCATGTCCGGGTGTGGTCATAAGTGGTTGGTTGAGACTGACGCGGGGACACGGGGACGCGGAGAGATTTTCTGGACATCACCAACTCGTTTTGACCGCACCCTATAAGTCCTAGTACAGCGTGGCGGAAATAACCCACCAGTTCAAAAAGATTAAAAAGCTTACAGTACACACTTTCTTCCCTTCTGCCTTGGAGCCTCCTATCTTCTGCCTTCTTGCACTAGTATCTTCTACTCACAATGGTTCCACAAGACGGCTATTGAACCCATCATCAATGGGTTTGTACTCTGTCGGTTTGCACATAAGTTGAAAATCGTTACGCATAACGTGAAAATTTGGCACATAAGATGAAATTTATTTGCACATAAGCTGAAAAGGCTCCCACAACCGCTAGTCTTTTGGGATTAACCTCAGATAACGTTAAGGA
>DATNQL010000594.1:0-1965 GCA_036704025.1 Stenomitos sp. | reverse complement strand
AGCAAATCTCTACGGGCGTGAAACTGTCCGCAGACGTGGCGGTATAAGTCGAAGCGGACCTTAGGCGGGGCCGAGTTCAGGATGCCTGCTATCTCGCCAAAACGGTAATTGATGAGCAAAGCCTCATCTTTCTGGGCTATTGAGAGATACTCGATTTGGTCTTCCAGTGGGTGCCGTGGCGTCGCCAGCCCTCCTTCCATCACTCGGAGAATATCTCCCAGTTTTCCTCGGTACATGGGGATAAGCCTCATGCTTCCGGTATCTTGGAACTCTTGAAATACTGTGTAAACGTATCCAATTGCGCCAATCGTGAGGGGAATCCAGGCTAAGGGGTTGCTGGACATTACTACCGACGCACCTACGGCAATCGCACTGGCTAGCTTTCCAGCTTCACAGTCTTTCGCTGTTTCTTTGCTCTTTTCCATCAGAATTGCACCCCGACGACGCACCCACACATCTACATCTCCTTGTTCCAACAGTGTCAGTGGTGCGAATTCGCTAGGGTCGTAGTCGGGTGCGATTGCTATGTTATCCATCATCTAAAACCTCTTAAAAATGCCCTGCCCTATTGCTAGGACAGGGCTTTCATGAACCGTGAAAGCTGCTAATTAGTTTTCGCCGTTAGCACGACGCCATAAAGCGTAGCCAACTTCGCCAGCCAATATGGTGCAGGCGTTGTATCCAATCATTCCTAAGACAATCATTGGGGGGTTTCCCAGCGGATTTCGGGAAATGAAAGCTGAACAAACATCCAGAAGGACAACGAACAAAATGAACAATCCTAATACTGACCGTTCGTTCATACCGGCGCGTTTGTATTCGAGGCGTCTCACTTCTACCAAGTCAACTGTGCTTTTGTTTTTTTCTGGCACAGTATGATGCTTGATAGAGTCATAATCTCGCTTGGCGATATCAAGGTTTTTTCCTCTTAGGGCGTAGCTTTCCACCCACATCACAGCAATGGAAACCACTACAGCCGCCCAGAAATTTACCTTTGTCCATACCCACAACCAGGCGATACCAATCCAGGCATTTGGCTCTTCAAAAAAAGGAAATAAAGGCTTGCCGCCAAACATTTGGAAAAAGGCATCGGCAGACATGACTACGCCACCTATTAACAGGATGCCGCCTAATACTTTAATTCCGGGTTTGTCTTGACCAATGAAGTTGTCTAGTACGGTGGCAACGGCATAGGGAATGACTCCTACGATTTTGACTCCCATCGCAATGATGCGTCCAATGATGTCGTAAAAGTCATTACTTTGTTTGGGTTGAGAAGTGCCCGTTTCGTCGCCATTAACAGTTGTTGAGTCGCCCATTCTAGCCATTGTTACAAACTCCTTTGTAGTACTTGGTGAAGTAGAATTTCCCCTGCAATGTGTAACCACTGCATTGACGGTGTTGGTCGAAAATGAATGTTTTTTTGAAGGGATCGATTAGCTTCCAGTTAATCCGTGGTGGAGTGTTGTTCAGGGTGTAACCGTCAATGATTAGCTGGTCGAAGTTAGCAATCGCATTCTTGGAGTAGGCGTCAGCGACCTTTCTGGTGGCTTCCGCCTTGGTTTGTTCTAATTGGGCGTAGGCTGTGATTCGAGCCTGTTGTGAAGCCTGCTGGAGGGAATCTGGGACACTAAAAGCGTGGATACCTACCAGTGCCAAAATGCCCGTGACTCCGGCGTATAAACCAGGGGAATATCGACCCGTCATTTTCATGGATGAAACCTCCTAGCCCCTGGCATTCAACCAGGGGCTCTCTCTATCAAGCGGAAGCTGCAAAGTGCTGTAAGATCTGGGCGACGGACATTAGGTTGGCTTCCCGTTCGTCCTTCATGGTGTACCAATCGCCTTCCTCGCAAATCCAACCGGGCTTGGTGAAGCCTGCCTCGTCGGGGTAGCAATACAGATTAAAGTCAAATTGATTTGTGGTGCCACCAGGAAAGCTGCCCCAGAACATTTCGCCGCTGT
>DATNQL010000593.1:0-4967 GCA_036704025.1 Stenomitos sp. | reverse complement strand
TGGTGTGGCGATTATTGTTGCCATCAGCTACTGGATTGGACAGCAAGCCTATTCTTGGATGCCTGTTCAGGCAACCACAGATGCAAAACATATTGACGATTTATTTAGCTTCCTCGTGTGGATGAGCGGGATCATCTTTCTGGGAGTCGTGGGCATGATTGTCTACTCCGTTATCACCTGTCGAGCACCCAAGGGGGACTATCGGGAAGGCCATCCCTCTAGGGGCGATCGGAAGATAGAAGCGGCTTGGACGATCACTCCAATTTTGCTGGTGCTGTGGATTGCTGGCTACAGCTTTTACATTTACGCAAATATGGAGATTGCAGGCCCATCGCAGATACTAGGGAAACTGCACGTCCCCCTGCTCGATGAACCCGCCTACGCCGAAGCCCCCAACAGCGGCACTCAAACGCCTCTAACAGAAAAAATCGAGGTGATGGCCAAACAGTGGGTTTGGACGTTCCGCTATCCCCAACAAAATGTCACCAGTAACGAATTGCACCTGCCAGTCAATCGACGCGCTCACTTAGTGTTGCGATCGCAAGATGTTCTCCACGGTTTCTTTGTTCCTGAATTTCGCATCAAGCAGGACATTATTCCCAATCGTGCCATTGACTTTCAGTTCATCCCCATCCGCGTCGGCAAATATCGCCTGCAAGATTCCCACTTCAGTGGTGCCTACTTCGCCTTGATGCAGGCAGATGTATACGTCGATACTCCTGAAGCTTACGCTCAGTGGCTAACACAAGCTGTCAGCCAAAAGCCTATGTCTGTCTCTAATCAAGCCATTTCCGAACACGAACAGTCACCTAAGAGGCTGTTCAAAACCAACTGGTACACGGTTTTACCTGCCCAATCGACCGAGGTGAATTATGCCAGTCGCACGTTGCCCCAAGCATCTGCAATAAATCCCATGATAGTGAGTGAGAAGGAAGGCGAGGAATGACAAATAACTCTACTCAAGGTCTTGGTGGTGGTAGGGAATCAGAAGAATCCTATCACCAATCTCAGCAGGACTGGTGGCGCTACTTCACGTTTAACAAAGACCATAAGGTCATCGGTGTCCAGTACCTGACGACAGCCTTCGCCTTCTTCTTCATTGGGGGCGTGCTTGCCATGCTCATTCGGGCCGAACTGATCACACCGCCTTCCGATTTGTTCGATCGCCCTCTATACAATGCCTTGTTCACCCTTCACGGCACAATCATGATCTTCCTGTGGATTATCCCATCCACAGTCGGGATATCTAACTACTTAGTGCCGCTAATGATCGGGGCAGATGACATGGCGTTTCCGTTACTCAATGCCATTTCCTTCTGGATGGTGCCACCCGCCGGCCTTCTACTGATATCCAGTTTTTTACTGCCCAATGGCCCCGCACGAGCAGGTTGGTGGTCTTATCCGCCCCTGAGTCTCCAAGTCCCACCGGGTGAGATCAACGGTCAATTCATTTGGATTTTGAGTGTCTTGATACTCGGTGTCTCGTCCATCTTGGGGGCGGTCAACTTTGTCACAACGATTGTGCGGATGCGGGCACCGGGGATGACGTTCTTCCGGATGCCCATCTTCGTGTGGTCGGTGCTGAGTGCTCAGTTACTCCAACTGTTTTTCCTACCGTCCCTCACGGGCGGTTTGCTCCTGCTGCTTGCCGACCTCACCATCGGAACCAATTTCTTCAAACCCTTTGAGGGAGGTAGCCCTGTCCTGTACCAGCATATGTTCTGGTTTTACTCCCACCCAACCGTATATGTCTGGGTACTGCCCGCCTTCGGTATTTTTTCAGAAGTTATCCCCGCCTTTAGCCGCAACCCCTTATTTGGCTATCGGTCAGTCGCTATTGCCTCCATTGGTTTGGCTGTAGTCAGCGCCACGGTTTGGGCACATCATTTGTTTGCCAGTGGCACACCGGAATGGATGCGATTACTCTTCATGTTCACCACAGAACTGGTTGCCGTACCCACTGGCGTGAAGGTATTCGCTTGGACTGCCACCATCTGGAAGAGCCGGTTGCATTTGGATACACCTATGCTGTTTGCTTTGGGGGGTATCGTCATGTTTCTGATTGGCGGCATTACCGGCGTGATGCAAGGTGCGATGCCGTTTGATCTGCACGTTAATAACACCCACTTTATCGTTGCCCACTTCCACTACGTCGTCTACAACACGATTACAGTTGGGCTCTATGGAGGACTTTATTTCTGGTATCCCAAGGTAACGGGACGGATGTACAACGAGGGTTGGGGTAAGCTCCACTTCTGGCTCACCTTTATTGGTGCCAACCTGACCTTTTTCCCCATCTTCATCGTAGGTTTACAGGGCATGGTACGCCGGGTTTCTTCCTACGACCCGCAGTATCAAGGGTGGAATATTGTTGCTAGCCTCGGATCGTTTCTGCTAGGCGTATCTGTGTTGCCGTTTATTGCTAACTTCATTGGGTCATGGTTATACGGCCCCCAAGCCCCCAATAATCCCTGGCACGCCACAGGGCTAGAGTGGACAACGACGTCACCGCCACCGAAGAAGAACTTCGAGCAGACTCCAACTGTTACCTTAGCTCCCTACAGCTACGGTCAACCTCAATATTCAACTGTAGACACGAGCGATCAAGACGCGATCGAAACGCATGGTAAGTAGAATTTGTCAATTTTTAAGGCATTAAGGATGCAAGATTTTATCCCATCACGCGAGTTGGATCGGTCTCACCCTCAAGAGGAGGGCGGTGGGAAACGGCAGGATGAACACACTAAAACAATGTTTGGTGTCATCGCATTCCTGATATCGGAGAGTTTGATATTTGCGAGTTTTATCGTGGCTTATGTTTCTCTTCGGTTGTTTTCGGGTCCCGTACTACCACCAGGGTTAAAGGGGGCGGAACTGTCTACCTCTGTAATTATTCACTCAATCGTCCTGGTTGCTAGTAGCCTCCCCGCCCAATTGGCAGAGGGTGCGGTTAAGCGCAAAAAACTCAATCAGTTTCGCTTGCTGTGGGTGATTACGTCTGTGATGGGAGCTTACTTCCTAGTTGGTGAAGTAAAAGAGTGGCTTGGACTCGACTTCGATGTAAGTACAGGACAGTTCGGCGGGGCATTCTTTATGTTGACGGGATTTCATGGTCTGCACGTTACGGCTGGCATTTTCTTGCAAATGCTTATGCTGGTTCGCTCTTTTATTCCGGGTAATTACCACAAGGGTTATACGGGTGTGAGTGCAGTCACTTTGTTTTGGCACGTTGTTGATGGAATTTGGGTGATTCTGTTCTCGATTTTTTACCTATGGCGACTGTAGAAAATTGAATTCAAAAAATACTTCTATGAAATTACAATCTCAGCGATTACAAGCAATAATTATTCCCTTCATAATATCTGTCTCCCCAACTCAAAACGATCCGCTCATTAACCGAAGTGGGGAAAAGTTTGTTGACATTGGCGTTTCTTTAATTGCTGTTACCTTGGTCTTTGTGGTTTGGAAGTTGAGTCCCAGAGTTGAACATGCGATGATTTTTGCTATTGTCCTCAGTATCACCTTAATTGCTTTCTTTTGGATTCGATAGCAGAACTTGACTGCCATCTCAGTCAAATGTATGTTCCCTAAGCAAGAATTGGAATTTTTAAAATTATCTCAAATCTATTTTTAGATTCCAATTCTTGATCTTTAATAACAGGAGTACAAATATTATATGAACAGACCAATTTATCAAACTCTAATTCTTGGTGGTGGTTTCACGGGCTTGTTTACAGCTCTAAACCTTGCCCACGAACACTATCCTCGCTCTGTCATTTTGATTGATAAAAATGAACACTTTTGCTTTAAACCATTACTTTACGAGTACTGTAGTGGTGAGATGGATGCCAATCAGGTTGTGCCGCGTTTTGAGGAACTGCTAAACGATAGCGGTGTCATCTTCGTTCAAGATGCGGTTCAATCCATTGACCTAAATCAACGGGAAGTCAAATTAACTTCGGGGGACTGCTACAACTACAGCAATTTAGTTTTGGCTTTGGGTAGCGTTACTGGATACTTCCACGTTGAGGGGGCCAAAGAAAATGCGTTGCCGTTGCGGACACAAGATGATGCGATCGCAATTGACAAAAAATTACGTGAGTGTCTGCAACAAGCCATTCAAACCGAAGATGCTCAAACTAGAAGCCAACTATTAACCGCAGTCGTGATTGGTGCTGGCCCTTCAGGGGTAGAAATGGTAGGCACCTTGGCAGATTTACTCCCGCATTGGTACGAGGCATTAGGAGGCAACCCTCAAGAAATTCGAGTCGTACTACTCAATCACGGCAAGGAAATCCTCTCAGGCGATGTTAATAGCCATTTGCGGGAAATCGCCGAGCAGGAATTGAAAAAACGTGCCGTGCCAGTCGAGTTTATCTTTGGCGCAGAAGCGACAGCAATTCGTCCAAACCAGGTTGAATACAAGCGCGAGGACAAGACTGAGACACTGCACGCAGGTACCATAATCTGGACAACTGGGACTAACACGCATCCCTTGATTGAAAACTTGCCAATTCCAAAGGACAAGCGCGATAAACACAATCGTCCCTTTGTCACTCCCACCTTGCAACTCCTTGACTTTCCAGAAGTCTTTGCCGGGGGTGATTGTGCCGCAATTCAGGATAATTCTTTACCACCGACAGCACAGGTAGCTTATCAGCAAGGTGCTGCGATCGCGCATAATCTAAAAGCGTTGGCATTAGGACATGAACTCAAACCAGCACAAGTGAACCTACGGGGTACGCTGCTCAAACTCGGCATAGATAATAGTGTGGCTAACATCTTTGACCGCTTCCAAGTTGAAGGTGATATTGGTCATCTGATTCGCCAAGGCACTTATCTAGAACTCTTGCCAACACCCGTTCATGACTTTAAAGTTACCAGTGATTGGCTAAAAGATGAGATTTTCCACCAGCACATGCATTCAGGTGAAGCGATAAATACAGCCGTCAAAGTGGCTGGAGTGG
>DATNQL010000592.1:0-5139 GCA_036704025.1 Stenomitos sp. | reverse complement strand
CAGCCCCCCCCTTAAACGGGCCGACAATATCCTGAGTAATCCAACCGCCGTAAAAATTTCCCGGTTGCGGTTGCACTTGTTCCCCATTCACATAACAGGCATCCATCAGATGGGCATAGAACGCCAAATAATCTTTAATTCCCGCAAACGTAGGTGTGGGATTCGGATAAGACCAAGCGGCATTGACTGCCTGTTTTTCACCCACGACAACGGTATAGTAAATCGCCCGACCCTTCCACTCACAAAATGACCCTTGAGTGGTTGTGGCTAATACTAAATATTCCATCTGAATATCTTCCGGAGGAATGTAGTAAACAGGCGGATGGCTGGTTTCCAATACCCGCTTGGCACGATGAGTATCTGCTATGGTAACCCCATTAAATATGATTTGGAGGTGTTTAGGTGAGTCTTCTAGGCGGGGTGGACGCGGATAATCCCATACAGATTCTTGTCCGGGTTGGGGTTCGATGCGGCGACTGTTCACGCTGTGAGTGCTCCTGTTCATATCACACCGCTTATTTTAGAGGAGTCGCGCTCCCATCCGGTTTGCGTACCGTCTCCCCAAACCTGTAATTCTTTTAAAGTGTTAAGCTAGCCTGTTGGCAGGAACCGATAGCTCGAATCGCTCCTACTCCACAACCAACACAGGCAACAATCGTGAATTGGCCTTTGATTTCGGTAATTATCCCCACTTATGCACGGGAAGAACCCTTACGGGATACGCTCGAAGATGTCCTTAAGCAAGATTATCCAGCCTTTGAAGTCTTAGTCGTCGATCAATCCCCCACTCACCAACCGGAAATTCAAGCCTATCTGGAGCAACTGGCGAACCACCACAAGATTCAGTGGTTCCGCGTGCCGTGGGCGAGTTTACCGGGAGCACGTAATTATGGGGTACGACGGGCGTCTGGGGAAATTGTTCTATTTATCGATGATGATGTGCAAATGCCCATCGGATGTCTAACAGCCCATGCTCGTAACTATCATCGCTCTGAAATTGGGGCTGTGGCAGGGCGAGTGTTTGACCGCATGAAGTTGACGGAAAAAGGGAACTGGGGATGGGAAAGTGGGGGCAAGGAAGAGGCAGGAACAACCGGAACTTTGGGGACACAGCAAGGAAATATCGCAGAGTTTGCCCCATTTCCCATCACCCAATCCCAAATTGAGGACTTACCGCCGGAAGCGATGGACCCAGGCATTGCCTGGTATTACATTGATTTAGTTCACACCGTTAAGCCTCAGCGTGTCATCTCCGCCAGAGGCTGTAATATGTCCTTCCGCCGTGAAATTTTCACCCAACATGGACTACTGTTTGATGAGCGATTTCGGGGGAGTGCGGTACGAGAAGAGTCCGATTTTTGTTTGCGCTTGCGCCGCACAGGCTACCAAATCTGGTATAATCCCGACGCTTATTTAGTACATTTAGGGGAAGAAACGGGTGGCTGTCATGATATTAGTATGCGATCGCTTCAGTACCAACTCAGCTTCTATCACAACCACTTTCTGATGGCGCTAAAAAACCTTACCCCCTTGGAGCAGCTACGCTTGTATAATCGCTTGTTTGACTGCCACGTTTTAGGACATCCGCCCTGTTACAAAAGTAGCTCTCCGATCAAAATTATCAGCCGTGGGGTTTTCTATAGTTTAGGCTTTCTTCGCGCTCTTACTACTGTCATTCAGTCTCGTTGGGATACGGGTCAAATTTACACTCAATTGGACGAATTAAGTGTTGAAAGCTAACAGAAGAGTTGAACCTTGACAGGTTACAAGTTTAGTTTATTCTACAATCTGTAATCGGCAACCTGTTAACCTGCACTCCTACCAAGAATGAGAATTATAGTCGTCAGTCACTCCTATATTGTTGACCTCAACTGCGAAAAATTAAGGGCATTAGCTAGGTTAGAACCTAACCTCGAAGTGACTGTGGTTGTGCCGCGCCGTTGGCGTCCGGGTGGCGTTCAGAACAAAATTATTGAAACCCAGCCGCGTCAAGAAGGCGACTTTCGCATCGTTCCCATCTCTAATTTCAGTGAAAATAACCAAAGTCTGCTTACATTTGGAACGGATATCATCCCCCTACTACGTCAGTTTAGACCTCATATTATTCAAGTCGAACAAGGAGCTAAAGCCTTAGGCTATGCTCAACTCATTGCTCTAAATCAATTATTGGGACTCCAAGCCAAGAATGTGTTCTTTACCTGGTGGAATCTCCCCTATCAACTGAAATTCCCTGTCTCTTGGCTAGAAGCTTTTAATCTAAAAAATACTCAGGGTGTGATTGCTGGAAATCAAGATGCCGCAGAAATATTGCGACAACACGCATACCAGGGAGCGATTAAAGTGATGCCTCAGTTAGGTGTCGATGAAAATCGGTTTTACTCTCAACCTCAACTAGAATTGAAAAGCCAATTGGGCATTCAATCGGATGATTTTGTCATAGGATTCGTCGGGCGATTTGTTGCAGAAAAAGGCTTATTAACCCTTGGCAAAGCCCTTGTGGGTTTACAAGGACGCCCTTGGAAGTGGTTGCTGCTCGGACGTGGCCCTTTACAATCCGAGCTGATGAACAAAGCGACGGAATGGGGCATCAAAAATCAGCTAATTTGGGTTGAAAGCGTTCCTCATGAGGAGGTACCTCGCTATATTAATCTCATGGATACTTTGGTGCTGCCTTCAGAAACTAATTCTCAATTTAAAACTCTAACCGCAGCGGGTTGGAAAGAGCAATTTGGACATGTCCTCATTGAAGCCATGGCATCGAAAGTCCCCGTGATTGGTTCTAACTCCGGAGAAATTCCCCATGTTATTGCTGATGCGGGTTTAGTTTTTTCGGAAGGAAATGTATCCGAGTTGCAAAAGTGTTTGCAGCAACTGATGGAACAACCTAAATTAGCCAATCATCTGGCTCAATTAGGTTATGAACGAGTCATGAGTCGATATACCAATAAAGCTTTAGCGAAACAACAATTCGATTTTTATCAAGAACTGTTAGCCGCATCAGTCGTACAATAATCTGTTGTGCTTCAAGCATTGAGCAATACATTCAGATTACAGCGGCTCTTTTGTTCGGTCGGACACAGCTATTGAAAAGAGTCATGGGTCTACTCGATGCAGGAGGCAATCCGAATCACTAGATATCCTTAAGCCATTCTTTCTTTGGAGTCGGCGCACTGATTTCGATAGAATGCCAGAATACCACAATAATTTATTCCAATTTGTTGTATAACGAATTAGCCTGTAATTTGGTTATATATATTTTTGACTGACAATATAATTCAAGACTGGGTCATCTAAATCATAGTCATAGTAATATTAATCATGGTGGGAATTGTTATCGTATCTCACAGCAAAAAGCTGGCGCTTGGAGTTCAGGAACTCGCGCAGCAGATGGTTCAAGGTGCAATAAGCAGCGCTGTTGCAGCCGGAATCGATGACCCAGAACATCCTTTCGGTACCGATGCCATACAGATTTATCAAGCCATTGAATCGGTTTACACGGATGACGGTGTGATCGTTTTGATGGATTTGGGCAGTGCGATTCTGAGTGCAGAAATGGCTTTGGAGTTTCTGCCAGAACACCAACGGAATAAAGTCAGACTGTGCGAAGCGCCGTTAGTGGAAGGAACCCTTGCCGCCGCTGTTCAGGCGGCGAATGGAGCCAATATTGAGCAAGTTCTCGCCGAAGCACGAGGGGCACTCACCGCCAAAATTACTCAGTTGTCGGGGGTGATCACTCAGGAGTCACAAGAGTTGCATGTTGGAAGTCGCAACCTATCTTCGGGAGTTCAACCTTCCCCTTTGATAGGGCAACCGACACAGGAAATCTATCTTACCGTCAACAATCAGATGGGGCTTCATGCCCGCCCTGCGGCTAAATTGGTTGCGATCGCGTGCCGATTTCAGTCTCAGATCATGCTGCAAAACGTCACGGCAACGAGCCAGTCTGTCAATGCTAAAAGTATTAATCAGGTGATTACGCTGGGTGTGCATCAAGGAGATGAAATCGCGATCGCCGCCATCGGTACTGATGCCACAGAAGCTTTAGCCGCTTTACAGCGTCTCGTCCTCTCCAATTTTGGCGAAACAACCTCTGAGGCGTTGCCTGCAACCCCTCTCCCGGAAGTATTCACAGCGGCAAACGGTCAACTCTGGGGTATTCCGGCTTCCCCCGGCATTGCCATTGGCCCGATTGTTTTGTATCAACCCGTTGTGGCAGAGGTGACAGAGTATCTGGGAGACAATCCTCATGAGTCATGGGAACAGTTGCAAGATGCGATCGCCACCGCTTGTCAAGAACTCCGAACACTGCGCCACCAAGTTGCAGAGCAAGTCGGGGAAGAAGAAGCGGCTATTTTCGATGCCCATCTGCTGTGTTTGTCCGATCCCGCAATGGTAGAAGCGGCACGTCAGCGGATTTTTGACTATACACTCGATGCCGTATCGGCGTGGAAGGTCGTTGTTGCTCGTACTGTGCGTTCCTACGAAGCGTTGAAAGATCCCTACTTCAAGGCACGCGCCGCTGATGTTAGGGATGTGGGACAACGAGTGCTACGGCTACTGACGGGGGTAGTATCCACACCCCTAGATTTTACCCAGCCCGCTATTTTAGTTGCCACGGACTTAACGCCCTCGGAGACGGCACACTTAAATCCCCAAAAAGTCTTAGGGATTTGTACCATTGCAGGGGGGGCGACTTCTCACAGTGGAATTTTAGCGCGATCGCTCGGGATTCCGGCTGTCGTGGGTGTCGATGTCGAATTGTTGAGTTTGGAGAATGGCACCCTCATCGCCCTGGATGGAGAAACCGGGCAGGTGTGGGTGCAACCGGAAGACGCCGAGTTGAGAGACTTACAAACCAAGCGGGATCGACAGCGACAGGCACAACAGGAACAAAGAGTCGCCGCACAGCAACCCGCCGTCACTCAAGATGGGCGTCCCATTCAAGTCGTGGCAAACATTGGTGGAGTCGCGGATGCGCGAGTGGCTTTGGACAATGGTGCGGAGGGGGTGGGATTACTCAGGAGTGAGTTTCTCTATTTTGATCGCGAGAGTTCACCCACAGAGGAAGAACAGGTGGAACAATATGAAGCGATCGCCGCCCTTCTATCCCCCCGTCCCTTGATTATCCGTACCTTAGAT
>DATNQL010000591.1:0-15750 GCA_036704025.1 Stenomitos sp. | reverse complement strand
CAATTAAAGCCCAACCTATTAGACCCAAACGAGCGATAACTAAAGCGATTCCTGATTCTGATTCGGATAGTGGCTCTGACAGCAATTCAGAAAGCACCTCTAGAAGACGCTATAGAACAGAGTCCAGTGATAGCGATAGCTTGCGCTCTAATACTTCCGAGAATACCTCTTCAGACGACGGTTCTTCGAGGCGGCGGCGACGGCGGCGCAGAGTCAGTGAAAGTCAATCAGCCTCTCAAAGTTCTAGCGAGAGTCAATCAGAAACGCCAAGACGTTCCCGGCGTCGGCGAACCTATGTGGAAGATACGAGTTCCAACGACTCCAGTTCTCGGCGCTCCAGTTCTCGGCGCTCTAGCTCTCGGCGCTCCAGAAGCAATGATTCCAACGCCACCGAGTCCAGTAACTCGACTTCCAGCCGATCATCCTCCAGAAGGCGGCGCTCTTCCCAAAGAAGTGAGTCATCCAGTTCATCACCAGCTCCTGTGTCCAGACGCCGACCCCGGTATGAATCTGCACCCGCATCGGCTCCTCCAGCTCCTCCAGCCTCGAGAAAAGCATCAGAACCAGTGCGGGAGAGGGAGACAGCTCCTGTTGCACCCGCGCCTCCCCCAGAACCACCAGCACCAGCCGCAGAGTAATCAAGCTCGTGCATTTTGGCAGAAGTCGTTCTGGCTTCCTCCCTGCACAAGGGGAGACGAGGACTCCGTCTAGAGATGGAGGTCTAGAGATCGATGTGAGTTGGGTTAAGCATCTAGCACACAGCCTGAAAGCCTGCTTTTTTCATCCCTTTTGGCTTCAATCAGGCAGATCCAACTCAGGAGTGATAGAAGCACCTCTAGGTTTTGGTAGGATAACCAAAATACCATACGGAGTTGACAAACGATGCATTTATTAATGGGATTAGGAGTAGAGGCAGCTCCCCATTTTCCAGTTTCTTTTACCCTGGTATACGTTGTAGGTTTTATTGCGGCTGTAACCATTGGCTCAATTGCCTGGTACAATTCAAAGCGTCCTCCCGGTTGGGAAGGTAAAGAGCGTCCTGATATTGTACCCAAGGTAGAAAAAAAGGATAATCCTGGCGTATAACAACCCCCTCCAGGCTAGTGAACCCAGTCCATCGAGTAGAAGACACCTAGCATTCATGATTCCTGCCTCTTGACACCCTTTGGAGGCAGTATTCTATTAAAAATTTTTCCATGAGTCATGACTCACTCGTAGTGATCATGACAAAAACTATCTATTCTGCCCCAATCTGTCATTGTATTGACAAAAAACTAAAAATGTGTGTATGTGTGTTTTCGAGTAGTTCACTCGTCCACCATCCAGAAAGAATTCTCAACTCCAGCTAAGGTTTTATTCAGGGAGGGCCGCGTAATCCGTATTTCTCAACCGCCTGAGTAGCCAGTCAAATCGAGCCTTGGCGAGGGGGACATTATCGAGCATTTCAGGGGATAGGTCATCGGACGAGGTGTTATCGTCTTGCAACAGTTGACCTTTGGCATAACCCAAATATCGGACTGTACCCCGTAGTCGGGTAGACATAAAAATCGCGATTGCCCGATAAAAACGGGATGCAAAGCCTTCATCCTCTCTGAGTTTTTCTACTAAACTGGCTCTGGGAATCGCTAAAATCAAGGAATTTTCTACCGCTTGAACGGTTGCAGACGGGGGACGAGCATCAGCGAAGGACATCTCGCCCACAACCGCACCACTGGTTAAGCGGGCAATTGTCTTGCCTTCTAGGGCGGCAACAGACACAGACAGCGTTCCCTCCAGGAGGATCAGGAGTGTATCGATGGGCCGACCTTCTTGGATGAGAACGGTTCCCGCAGGAACTTCCTCGCGACGACCGGTTGAGATCATCCAATCGATGTCCTCGTCCACTAGTTCACCCAGTAAAAAAAAGACTTTTTTCATAACCTTGGTTCTGTTTCTAGTTGTGGTAGCAGGAGCAGTGTGGCAACTTCCTGACACACCCTGAATACGCTGTTTTCCTATCTTAGATTTGAAGTCTTTAGATAACTATTATGGTTGAACACAAGTCTTCAGGTTGCCAAAAACCAGAAAAATCTTTAACATTTGTTAAAAATAGAGGAAAGGGCTGATCTAAGTTTGGGCAACCTAGGGTGACCTTTCCTGTACCCAGGGCAATATTTCAGGGGGGAGACGTGATAGGTTAAAGGCGACCCCGCGAACAAACATAATGTTAAATAATGCGGGAATTCCTGGGGATGTTCAATTCTCACATATAGGGAGATTATTCGCTCCACAACAGTGATAGTCAACCCAACTTTTCGCTGGTACGCCGTGCCTAACGGCTCCGCAGAGGGTCAATCTGAAGTTCTCGCTAACATGCCAGCTACGCTAACGTAACTCGGGACTGCTAGGCGATCGCTGTCGCTGTGTAGAAAGTTAACCTCCACGCCTAAATGCTTAATGAAGGCAGGGAGGACTGGACTCCTCATTAATTGACCAACAGTATCATAATTTTGAGGGATTGAGAAGCAGACCAGAGCGTTGGGAGAGTATTCTGCCTTCTGTTGAGGAATTTTTTCTTGGGTTATGAAACAATCTACTAAATCTTTAGACCGAGACAGGCTCAGACAGTTCCTGAATTTAGCCGCTATCCTGGCTGCCTTTGGTATGAATGTTTGGGCGAACATCTCCCCACTCAACGGACTCACGATTGGTGCCATTTCCAATACCTTCTTCCAAGAGGTTCTGATTGTTCCAGCGAACTATGCCTTTGCCATCTGGGGATTGATTTATCTCGGTTTGCTGAGCTTCGGCGTCTATCAGGTACAGCCTACCCAAGCACAAAATCCCAGTCTTCAGCGGATGGGGTATCTGTTAGTCATGGCTTGCTTGGCACAAATCGCCTGGGTATTAGTCTTCCAGTACCAATGGTTCACACTCTCACTGCTGGCGATGCTGGGAATTCTGCTGGCGTTGATCGGGGTTTATCGGCGAGTGGGGATTGGCACAAACCGCGTTTCCAGGTTAGAAAAGTGGTTGGTTCACATTCCGTTGAGTATTTATCTAGCTTGGATTAGTGTGGCGACCATCGTTAATGTGGCATTAACACTTTACAGCCTAGGGTGGAACGGTTGGGGCATAAATTCCCAACTGTGGACGGCGATCGCATTAGTCGCCGGTGGAGTAATCGCTGCGATCATTACCATGGGACACAGGGATATCGCTTTTGTTCTGGTTTTTGTTTGGGCTTTCGTAGCGATTGCCGTGCGTCAGGCCAACATCCTACTGATTGCAACAACAGCCGGAGGATTAGCGATCGCTCTAATCTTATGGCTGGTGTTCAGCGTACTACGCCATCAAAATTCCCGCGTACAATCTCCATGACGAGTGATATTTTCCACAACAAGCAGAAATTCTTTGATCGCTGGGCACCCCACTATGATTGCCTGTTCACGACGATCTTTTACCAAGCTGTCCACCAACGGATGCTAGAATACGTTAACTTACCCCATCAACCGCATGTACTCGATCTCGGTTGTGGTACAGGTCGTCTGTTGCATCGCCTCGCCACTCAATTTGCCACACTTCAAGGTACAGGGTTAGACTTATCGACAGAAATGCTGCGCCAAGCACAACAGCGTAACCAGCATGGAAATCGACTCACTTACCAACAGGGGAATGCTGAATCAATGCCCTTTGCGGAAGGTGAATTTGATGCTGTGTTTAATACCATCAGCTTTCTGCATTACCCTAATCCTCAACAAGTTGTTTCAGAAGTGCATCGGGTGTTGCGTCCCGGTGGACGTTTCTATCTAGCGGACAATACCGTTAGAGAAGAAATTGGCGATCACTTATTCGGGTTTTCTCCCGGAGGTATTCGCTGCTACAGCCCTCCGCGACGGGAACAATTGGGTGCAGCCGCAGGTTTCGAGTGTTTGGGGCATTACTATCTTCTCGGTCCAGTTCTACTGACGATTTTTAGTAAACCCATTTAATTTTCTAACAAAGCGACTTCATCACTTGAAAATAGGCTCTGGCATGAGCAATGAGTGTTGATGCTAAACAATCGCTCTAACGCCCTATTGAAGAGGGGTTAGGAGGGTGTGGCTGTAGCTGAGGTATACGCTTTAATTCCTCCTGTATATCGACATTATTCTGAAACGAGGCTTCAGTTGGGCAGAACGATTCTCTCGAAGTTCTACTTCTTTCG
Organism: Stenomitos sp.; assembly: GCA_036704025.1. GTDB lineage: Bacteria > Cyanobacteriota > Cyanobacteriia > Cyanobacteriales > Coleofasciculaceae > Allocoleopsis. The sequence goes on along the minus strand of DATNQL010000591.1, from coordinate 11,564 downwards.
AGAAGACATAAAATTTCTTTATTCATCCTTTGTTGCCATAAGTCTCGTGGAAGAGAAGGAGCTAAGTCACGACCGAGTCGATTAGTATCAGCAGGACTTAGACTTAAACCCAATCTCTCATTGGCGACTACTTTCGTCGGTTCACTGACCAGCCCAACTGTATTAATCATTAAATTAATCGCCAGTGTTATCGGGATAAAGTGTCGTTTCATGAGCTGTATCTCCCTATACTTGTGTCCCGTTACTAACTATTGTGAAACAGCTAGATGGGAGGAAACTCACCCGATTGGATGACTAGATAGTAGGCTGTTACAAGGACGAAGGAATGTTGACTTAGCGACAACAGCCAGTGCCATACACGTTGTAGTGAAAGCCGTTCTACCCAATTGTGTACCGTCTCAGGCCAACTTTAGAACGTATACTATAAGAGGTTTGGCAAGAATTGCGAGCGGTCAATTTTTGTTGCCTAACTCAATCTCGATTATCATGGCATAAAAGCTCTACGATATGCGAACTGCAAGACTGTTGATCGAAATATCCGAGCTGATTGAAACTAAGGAAGATTAGAATGAAAACAATCAAAATCATGCCGCTGATTATGGGAGTGATTGTCGCAGCAGCTATTGCTGTCACTCCGCTAGCGGCTATGGCTCAAGGACAATCACAGTCAAATAGTGGCGAAATCGTTTTAAGTCAAGAACAGCAAGCTAAGTTTAAAGAGATACGAGAGCAAACTATCTCTAAAATTGCCCAGGTGCTGACACCTGAACAAATGAATGCGTTCAAACAGAAAGGACCACAGGGGCTGACCAATCTGTCAGATCCTCAGAAAACACAACTTCAGCAGATTTTTGAATCTTACCTTGGTGCCATTAAAGATATCCTAACCAAAGAGCAACTTCAACAGATCGAGCAAGCTCAACCTAAGCAATAGACAAGTTGAGCGACAAGAACGAGTTTTGTGGAGAGATTCACGGTTAGGTGTACAAAAAGAGTCCTTAAACTTATTCCTGCAAAATAGGAAATACTTGGAAATTAAAGCGATCGCTTCTCTAGATTATTCTAAAGGCGATCGCTTCTGTCTTGGCAATGCCTCATCATCGGTTGATGAACTGTGCTTCTTATTCTCAATCTCAGCCATAGGGAATAACAGGGTATCCTCAATATGCTGATGCTGATGTACCTCATGACTGACCACTTCAATAGATGTTAGGACACCCTCGCTATCCAGTTGCAATACTGCTAGGTCAGTTTTAACATGGGGGAGATGGCGGATGCACTCAGCAATATACCGCTCAAAATCTCTCTTTCCCAAGAAAAAATCTTTTTAAAATTCTTGTTCAGAGACTGAAATGGATTCCCGTGCCATCGTTCTGTCATAAAGCTTGGGAAACTTGTGTGAAGAGTTGGTAAAGATTAAGGATTATGTAAAATTTATTGATAAATTGACCACAATCAAACATAACCTCAACATTACTTGAACATAACACCACGGTACGATTGTCATGCTGTAGTTATCTGGATTGGCAATGAATTATAGAAAAAATTTATGATGAACACTGTTTTGATTGTAGAAGATGAACCGTCCAACGTGATTGTTTTTTCTAAGATTTTGAGCAAGCGCGGTGGCTTAGTAGTGAAGCACACTGAAAATGTGGAGGAAGTAATGCAAATTGCCGATTCTGGAGAAGCGGACATTATTCTGATGGATGTGGATTTGCGGAACAGTCGCTACCAAGGCAAGGCGATGGATGGTCTTAAAATTACTCAAATGCTCAAAGCCAATCCTCAAACAGCAAAAGTACCTGTGATTTTGGTGACAGCAAGTGTGATGGAAGGCGATCGCGAAAACTTTCTCAAACTGAGTGGCGCGGATGGCTTCATTCCCAAACCCGTCATCGATCAGCAAGAATTTGTCAATCAGATTCGGGCAATGCTGCCAAAAAACTAATCATGAATACGGCTCTAGGCTCAGCGCTAGGGTGCGAAACACTGGGCGAATAGAATGAAAATGATGAGATTGAGTTTTTGGGTAGAGGGTGGCGGGTTTCATCCCTCTCCTGACGATGGGTTAAAATCGCTCATTTAAACGAATGGCATTCCGATGAGCTATCTCCTCAAAAATTCTGGGATGATGCTTGGGTTGGTTCTAGAGCATCTCCAGATGACTGGCATAGCCGTATGCATGGCGATCGCGATCGCTCTCCCTTTAGCCTTACTAGTCACTCACTACCACTGGCTCAGTGTCCCCGTCTTGGGCTTTCTCGGAACGCTCTACACCATACCGAGTTTGGCGCTGATTATTCTGCTAGTCCCGATTTTTGGTCTCAATCGTCAGTCAGTGGTCATTGCCATGATTATCTATACCCAAGTGATTTTAGTCCGCCATTTCTCGGTAGGACTGCAAGCGATCGAGCCTGCAATTCTGGAAGCGGCTAGAGGTATGGGGATGAATGTTTGGCAACGCTGGTGGCAGGTACAAGTGCCGTTGATTTTACCGATTTGTTTAGCGGGTGTGCGTTTAGGAACCATTGTAGCGGTGGCGATCGCAACTATCGGTGCCAAGTTTGGTGCTGGGGGATTGGGGGTACTACTATTTGATGGCGTTGCCCAAAGTCGCGACGATAAGATTCTGGCTGGAGCCATTGTCGTGGCACTTTTAGCCTTTGTCCTGAATGGAATTCTGCTGGGATTAGAGTCGATCGCTAGTCCGCTACGGAAAATCCAGCAAGTTTCTCGTCCCCGTGCCGTGTAGCGCCTCATGCCATGCCGCAAAAGTTTTCCACCACTTCAATTTTCAAGTCAAAGCGAGGGCACTAGCTCCCCCGCTCCCTAACCGGTCAAAAGGCTGCCAATAATACTAAGCGGATGTGCCAACAAGACGTTGCATAACGTAGATTGCCCAAAAGACGCGGGGACGCCCAGACGGGGAGACGCGGTGATGCAAATTAAATGACGATTAGCTTACCCTTAGTTAAAGATAACCCTTAAAAAAACTGATTTATGTTTGATGCCCTAGCCGAACGCTTAGAGGACGCCTGGAAGAAATTACGGGGTCAGGACAAAATTTCTCAGTCCAATATCCAAGAGGCGCTCAAAGAAGTCCGTCGCGCTCTGTTATCGGCAGATGTTAACCTGCAAGTCGTTAAAGATTTCGTTGCAGATGTAGAAACCAAAGCACAAGGAGCCGAGGTAATCTCTGGTGTCCGTCCCGATCAGCAGTTCATCAAGATTGTTTACGACGAACTGGTACAGGTGATGGGGGAAACCAATATTCCCTTAGCTCAAGCCGATACAGCCCCAACGATTGTGCTGATGGCAGGGTTACAAGGAACTGGAAAAACCACCGCCACCGCCAAGCTGGCGTTACACCTGCAAAAGCAAAACCGCACCTGTCTGTTGGTCGCCACAGACGTGTATCGACCCGCCGCCATTGACCAGTTAGTCACCCTAGGACAACAAATTAATGTCCCCGTCTTTGAACTGGGTGCGGATGCTGACCCGGTTGAGATTGCGCGTCAAGGCGTAGCGCGGGCGAAGGAAACGGGTGTTGATACCGTGATTATCGACACGGCGGGACGTCTGCAAATCGACCAAGACATGATGGGGGAACTCGCCCGCATTAAGCAAACCGTTCAACCCCATGAAACCCTCTTAGTGGTGGACTCGATGACGGGTCAAGAGGCGGCAAACCTCACCCGTACCTTCCACGACCAAATCGGGATTACAGGAGCCATCCTCACCAAGCTCGATGGTGACACACGCGGGGGTGCAGCCCTTTCGGTACGCAGGGTTTCGGGTCAGCCGATTAAATTTGTCGGGGTTGGGGAAAAGGTAGAGGCGTTGCAACCCTTTTATCCCGACCGGATGGCATCCCGAATTCTCGGTATGGGAGATGTTCTGACGCTGGTCGAAAAAGCCCAAGAGGAAATCGACCTCGCGGACGCCGAGAAGATGCAAGAGAAAATGCTGACTGCAAAGTTTGACTTCAGCGATTTCTTAAAGCAAATGCGCCTACTCAAGAATATGGGTTCTTTGGGCGGCTTGATGAAAATGATTCCAGGAATGGGCAAGCTCAGTGCTGACCAACTGCAACAAGGGGAAACAAAACTCAAGCAATCGGAAGCGCTGATTAACTCCATGACCGCTGAAGAGCGCCGCAATCCCGATTTGTTAGCGAGTTCTCCATCACGCCGACGTCGGATTGCGCGGGGGGCTGGCTATGCCGAGAGAGATGTCACCAATCTGGTGAGTGAATTTACTAAAATGAGAAATCTCATGCAGCAAATGAGCCGAGGTCAAATGCCAGGAATGGCAGGCATGGGTGGCATGTTTGGCGGCATGGGTGGCAATCCCCCCTCCCAACCCGGTTGGCGCGGTTACTCTGGAGGTGCTTCTTCCAAGAAAAAGAAAAAGGAAAAGAAGAAAAAGGGATTTGGTCAACTCTGAACCGTTGAATTTTAACCGATTAGAACGGTCAACCTTCCAACGTTCCAACCTTGAAGCCAGAGATCGCTTAAAATCAAACAGGTGAATTATTCCTAAATATGGTCAAACTGAGATTAAAACGATACGGCAAAAAGCGTGAGGTCAGCTACCGCATTGTCGCCATTCAAAGTAATGCACGTCGTGATGGACGCCCCTTAGAAGAATTGGGCTTCTACAACCCCAGAACCGATGAAACACGGCTCAAAGTCCCAGAGATTGTCCAATGGCTCCAAAATGGTGCTCAGCCCACTGATACAGTGCGCGATATTCTGAGGAAAGCCAATGTTCTCGAACAAGTCAGCGTCTGAAACGCCGTCCACCTCCTCTCAAAAGGCTAGCCCAGACTATATCGGTCTTGTGCGATTTTTGATAGAGCCGTTTCTAGAGTCACCGACTTCGCTAAAGGTAGACTGCGAGAAATCCAATGCCAATGAGCGGGTATGGATTCGCTTGGCGTTCGACGGGTCAGATAAGGGTCGTGTGTTTGGTCGGGGAGGTCGCAACATTCAAGCGATTCGGACGGTCATTCAATCAGCCGCTCAGGCGGCAGGTCAATTTGTCCATCTGGATATTTACGAAGGCCCGAATGAAAGTTCCCGGCGAGAGAGTCCCTCGAGTAGTAAACCGACTGCAAAAAGAGGTACATCTCGCCGCCCACCGACGTCTAAACCCGCTCCCAGATCCCGCTCTTAATCAAAAGGTTCAAGGTTGAAGGTTAAAAGGTTGAAGGTTAGAAAGGCTTTTACCAGGCGGTGTTGGCGAAACATGCGCTCAATCGGAACGGTTCTCTAAGAGTAGACGCTGTCGTACTGCTCTGACAGAAGGAGAAAACTGGGGTTGGTTAGAGAATTTCAAGTTGTCTGCCAAGCTTGCAACATTCAACTGACCCACTTTCAAGACCTAATACCTAAAACTTTCAACTTTTAGAGCCATTGTGGGCATGAGTGAAGTACCAAAGACTATTCAGCTACCCAGTAACGAAAGCGCGATCGCATTGGCGGGAGAGCGCGAAGAAAACCTGAAAACGCTCTCGCGGCTCACCGGTACGAATCTGGTGCTGCGAGGGCAAGAACTGTTGGTTTCTGGAACCCAGAAACAAGTTGACCGTGTCTCCTCCTTGGTGCGATCGCTAAAATCCTTCTGGAACGAGGGCAAAGCACTGACGGAGGTGGACATCCAAACCGCCCTTCATGCTCTAGATACCGATCGCTCCGATGATTTACAGGATTTACAGCAAGATATTCTGGCTCGTACCCGCAAAGGTGATACTGTTCGAGCCAAAACCTTCGGACAACGAAAGTATATCAAATCCGTCTTAACCCACGACTTGACCTTTTGTGTGGGGCCGGCCGGCACCGGGAAGACTTATCTTGCCGTTGTTCTCGCCGCTCAAGCCCTCCTAGCTAATCAGTATGAGCGATTAATTTTGACCCGACCAGCGGTAGAAGCTGGAGAAAAGTTGGGTTTCTTACCTGGAGATTTGCAGCAAAAGATTAATCCTTATCTGCGACCTCTTTACGATGCACTCTATGAGTTAATCGATCCAGAAAAGGTTCCCAGTTTGATGGAACGAGGGGTGATTGAAGTGGCACCTCTGGCCTATATGCGAGGGCGAACCCTCAGCAATGCTTTTGTGATTGTTGATGAGGCACAAAATACAACGCCGGCTCAGATGAAAATGGTGCTGACACGCCTCGGTTTCCGTTCTCGCATGGTGGTTACCGGGGACATCACTCAGACCGATTTACCGCCCAATCAGCCGTCTGGATTGGCTGTGGCTCAAAAAATCCTTCATTCCATTGAAGGCATCGCCTTTTGCAAACTGACCACTAAAGATGTTGTCCGCAATCCCCTGGTTCAGCGCATCGTCGCCGCTTATGAACAGCATGAGCAATAGGGAATTGGAGAATCGGGGAAGAAGAGAAGTCAAACATTCTTCCCCTCTCTTGGTCAGTATGCCGTTTCAATCTTTCGCTAAACCTAATTTTATGACGACTCTCAAAGAATTTTTAGAAGCTTGTGAAACGCTCGGAACATTACGTCTAATTGTCACCAGTAGTGCAGCCGTCTTAGAAGCCAGAACTACCATTGAAAAAATATTTTATGCCGAGTTACCCAAGGGGAAGTATGCCAATATGCATCAGGATACCTTGGAGTTTCATCTGAATATGGATGCCATTACACAGGTGAAATTTGAAACCGGTGAAGCCAAACGAGGAAATTTCACGACCTACGCAATTCGCTTTTTAGATGAAAAAGAAGAACCCGCGTTGAGTGCATTTCTACAATGGGGTAAGCCCGGAGAATACGAACCGGGACAAGTAGAAGCGTGGCAATCTTTGCGAGAGAAATACGGAGAAATTTGGCACCCCGCCCCCTTAACAGAAGAGTAAGAAAAGTTTAAACAATAGACTCGATTGTGGTAGTGAGTATCAGAGGAATTTTAGGATTATGTCTGACTCTAATCCTACTGATCTGGAGCGGTGAAGCACGAGCCAGTCAGTTAGCTGACCGTTTGGCGCAGTTTCCTGATTGGCAAAATAAACCGCCCGTTACTACACCCCAGGACGATTTGATTTATCCGGATTGGATGCAAGGAACCTGGGACGTGACGAGTACATTAGTCGAACAGGTTGCCCCTCTAGCGCCAGATATCGTAACACCAGGGTTTGAAAGCAATCGCCGCTATCTGAATCAGCCTGTCCATTTTCTGGTGCGGTTTCAAGCCATTACGCCTCAAGACTCTGTCATCACCCCTGGTTTTCCTCGTTTCACGCTGCCAGGTTCAGGAAAATCGCCATTATCCCACTCGGAAAAAACTCCTAAAGTCGTTGCAGATCGAGTCTTTAATGGGTTGAATATTGCTAAAGCTTATTTAGGCGACGCCAGAGTTCAATCGGTAAAAGTCGATCCCGATTCTCCTAATCGCCAAATTACCTTTCTGCAAACGGGACTGCAACTGATTTCGAGTGTTACGGGTCGCGCCTCCGAAACGCCAGCCCCGGATCAGTTTATTGGTACTGAAGTTTCCAACCAATTCTTTCGGGGAACACCTCAACCTTATTTCAATCAGGTGGAAACGACAACCGCGTATCAGCTCAAGCCGTCGCCTAGTTTAGTGATTGAGGCTGACCAAATCACCGCCATTTATCTCTCTCCCCAAGATGCCAATTATTTCAAAGCTTTAGAACAACCTGTGGCTCTCTATCGCTATCGATTAGAGCTTAAACCTGTAGAACAACCAACCAATTTGCCGAACAACTTGCCAACCTTCAACTCTTCTGCTCCGTAAGTACACAAGTTGTAACATTTTTTTCATCAATTGAATTCGCTGCACTGGAGCACCAGAAGGGCGGCTTGACCGCTTGATATTGCAAGGTTTTCAGCCAATCCAGCCTGAGTTCAGGGTTGTCACGGCTGAGTCAGCCCTAGCTATTGACATAGTTAGGCATTCATGCATTTAAGAAAAAAGAGTAAAAATTTATTAAAATACGCGTTTCGTATATTTCGCTACAGAATTTTTTGTTATAGTTGAGGAGTCAAGAGAAAAACATTCAATCAAACCTTACTAAAGCAATCGGAGAATCCCAACTATGTCTACTCAAGAACAAGCTCGTGCCCTGATGATGCGTCACCATCACCTCATCAAAAATCGTCAGCAATCTATGCTTGGTCGCGCAGCTGCTGAAGTGGGGATGGATATCGATGCGACAGAGTACTGGAATCACATTCAAGGTAAGCCACATCCTAGCTTCCGCTCTAGCTACGATCGCAGTGGTGCTTCACTCAGCTAAAGTGACTGACAAGTGGAGAGTTGACGACGAGTTTCACGGCACTTTGAGGTGCTTGTAACTTCCCAAATTAGACACATTATTTTCTTGAATCAGTCATGCATACGAAGCAAGGCGTTCTTCTTAGGAAAGAACGTCTTGAATTTTTTTGGGAAGGATGAAGTAGGAAGTGTAAAAATTCTTTCATCCTGTAGAAGATTTCATCCGCAATATGAAACGTTTGTCCTTGGCTTCACTCTCATTGGTGGCGATCTCATTTCTGGTTAGCTCCGAGGGATTAGCCAGTGCATTAAGAGCCTCTAGACGAATGTCTGGCTTCTCTCCAGATAGCCGTTACTATCTTTATCTGGAAAGCTTTAGCAACACTGTGACAGAAGTGCCAACGGCACAAATTCAAATTGTTGATGTAGCAACCAACTCCTGTGTGAGGAATGGCTGTTTGAAAACGGAGTATGATCTCTCCGCCTCGAATTTAACCACGAAAGCGGCTGGAGATGACATCCTCAAACGAACTGCACAGCTTAGGTATGAGTTGCAATTGACTCTATTGAAAGTTGGAATCAGACTACCGATGATTGCTCGCCAACCCAATCCCGATGGCGGCGAGACGTATAAATTTTTGATGAATGACCCAAAAGAGCCATTGCAGATTACGTTAGAGCAAAAGTATATTCCTGCCGTTGAGGCTGGAGGCGCGTTTGGTACAGAACGGGCTTCGATGCGACTGGTAGTTAATTACAAGTATCGTCAACTGACTATCGGAGACTTAAGCAATTATCGCGAAGCCACGCAGAAATATGCGATTAGAGAAGTGCGCTTATCGCCCAATCGCCGTAACGCTGTGGTTTTGATCGACATGACGCAACCGACTTATAAGGGAGTGGTGCAGACAACGTTTGTACAAAGTTTCCCGATTGAGAGGTTACGTGCTGGATGATCGGTACTCTGTTGCAGAGTTGCCATATCCTTGTCACCTTCATGTCACCTCAACTGGATAGGCTGGCATAAAGCAGGCAATCAGCCCGCTCAGCAGTTCAAATTACAAATGAATCAATGCTCTCTTGAGTGAATGCAGGAGGGCATTTTTTTTTACTGTATCTTGGCTTCAATAGCAGAGCGCGATGGTGAAAGACGCCGCTGCCGCAAGTGCCGCTGTTGTCCGAATATGATTCCACATCGTCCAGTTGGTGAGGTAGTTAGCCCATAGGCTTGCGCCCTCGGTGCTGTCCGGCTTGGCGATCGCCAGCGCATCGTTCAGTGGCACATTGAACACGATTGTCACGCCTAATGTACCGATGAGATAGAGTAGGCTACCGATCAGCAAGTAGGGGGCACCGGGTTGATGCCACTTTAACAATGAGGAGATAGTCAGATAGATACAAGCCGCAGCCGTTCCCAAGAATGCGGTCATGAACAACGGATTGATCACGGTAATATTAATTAATTGCATGGCGGCAATGCCTTGCGCTGGCTGAAGTCGAGCAAGGGCGCTCATCACGAAGGTCGAGAAGGCGAAGAAAACTCCGGCTATCAGTCCGCAGCCCAGTGCCGCGAACAGCTTTAATGCGAAAGGCAAGTGGTTAGTCATTCCCATCAAGTCTAGTGTAAACGGCTGCATTTCCATGTCTCAACTAGACAATTGCCAGGACAGTCAAAGCAACTAAGCAGGCTAACTGAATGACCAAGCTAGAGAGTCGAAACAGCGGATTGATGCCAGCGATGTGAATCACTGAATGGACAAGCCGAAATACGATGTATACAACAACCAGCCCATCGACGGCTGTTCCAGATACGCCCCGAACTGTGAGGAGAAACACAACTCCTATATATAAAGGCAGGTTTTCTACTAAGTTGGACTGCGCCCGAAAGAGTCGCCAAAGCAGGCTTTCCTCATTGGGTATGCCAAAATCTTTGGGAGAGCCACCTGTGGATAAATGCCGAATTCTGACCGTGAGCAGAAAAGCAACAACAGCAATCGTCCACAGGATGAAAATTACTAGACCCCAAAGCGGGAGCGTCATATCGATAGTAGGCATGACTTTATCTTTAAACAACTCACCAACAACTTTCAAGCTACTGCTATAACGGTAACGTTAGCAGGCTCATTATGTTGTTGAGCGATCAGATATTGCTGTGTCGCCTTACCTTCTCATATCATGTCCGGTTAAACACCCATCGTGAGGATTGACGCGGGGACACGGGGACACGGGGACGCGGAGAGTTTTTATGATGGGTAATTAGACGGACATGATATCACCCGTTAAGCTACTTGGGTACGAGTTGCCGCGATCGCATAGATCCGTTTGTCGTTGCTGCCAGATTGCTTCGAGTCGAGCGATCGCTTCTTCTGCATATCGTTGAGCCTCTTGCAGGATAAGCGACCAAAGAGTGTTGAGAGCTTCCAGATTTGGGCAGAAGCGGATTAGGGTACGGCAAGCGGCAATCCACTGTTCGAGTTTGCGGTAACTGATGAAGTAACCTCCTAATCCTTGGATATGCACCCAGAGCACGTTATGCCATTTTTCCCAGTTTAGGATGCGTTCTGGGTTGATTTTCAGGTGTTTGGCGATTTGCCGGAGGGTAATGACAAAGGTTTTGGGGTTGATGCGGTGGCGTAGCAGTTGCATGACAATTCAGATTTGAGTGGAATTTAGGAAAACCCCCCTCTAGCCCTCCCCGTAATAGGGCTATCGTGTACACACAAGTTTCCTTGCCCCCTAAATCCCCCAATTCTGGGGGACTTTGAGATTCCGGTTCCCCCCATGCGTTGGGGCGCTAGGGGGGCTAAATGCAGCATTTGCGAGTCACAAGCGAGATAGATGTGTGTACACGGCAGGCAACAGGGGGGAAGCTAGAGGATTGTTTACTTCCCTGTTGTCGGAGGATTGAGGGAGATATCTTTCTAGTCGATGAGGACGCGGCGGCTGAGAATACTGACCACTTCGCCGGGATTTTGGGTAGGCTGTGGCTTGCTCCATTCGCTGACTTCGGCGTATCCCAGGCGATAGAAGGTGTGAATGGTGCTATTGACGACTTTGGGAGAACTGATAACCAGGATTTTGAGAGGTACTCGGTTGGGTTCTGATGGGGTGTTGACTGGGTGAGGCGTTTCAGGGTCGGGGGTTTGGTCGGGAATGAAGTCTTCTGTCATTGGGATTTACCTGCTTTTGGGGTGACAGCAATGTTGACAAAGTGCGACATTCTTAGTTTTATCCATATGTCGATCTTTGTCAACATTTACGAGGTCATAAGCCTTTGACACAATCAGAGGCATGGGAAAAGCGG
>DATNQL010000590.1:0-10861 GCA_036704025.1 Stenomitos sp. | reverse complement strand
AGTCTCAAACCCAAGGGAAGTTAACAACTCATTCCATCGCTTCACAGGTAAACTGCCCCCAGATGCACTATCATGTCCGTGGCCGTAGCTTCCTTCTCCTGGCGACAAATCCACGTTTTGTAAAAAGTCCAGCACATTGATTTCCAATGCAGTTCTTACACTGAAGTTGACTCGCCCAGGAATATATCCCTCATTCGCAACCATGACGATATACTTGGGCAATCGAGTGCGCCAGCTTTGGGCAATCAGTGGGTGGATTTGACAAGGTGAGTTGATACGCACCAAAGCGACATTTTCAGAAAAAATTGGTGCAGCTTTCTTGGCTTGTTCCATCGCCGCTTGCACTTCTTTGCGCGCTTCCCTTAAGTGTTCGACTTCCTGTGTGTTGGAATTGACGAGCGATCGCGGATTATCATGAGTCAGCAATGCCTGAACGGCTACTTCTGGATTGTACTGGGAAGCCCGCCGTGCTGAGTTAATCAGAGCAGATGCCTCCTTTAAATACTTGGCAGTGTACCGACTTTTAGCCACTGCCAGCATCTCAAACGGAGCTTTTTCACCTAAATCGCTAACTGTACCAATTGCGGCAATCCAATCTAAATCGGATACATCCGTTAGGGACGAACACAACTCCCAAACCAGCAGTGATGTATTGGGGATGGGTTCCCAGGCGTAGGCACTAATCAGGGTATCACCAGGCGGAACTCCTTCAGGACGGTGATGATCGATGAAGCAGGTGGGAACGCCAGCAATTACGGGTTCCGATTGACTGCCTAAATCGAGAACGAATAAACTATCGGGTGCAGATGCAATGACTCGTTCCCGGTTAGCAGGTGTCCAAGCATTGCGATCGCGATTCGGTGCAACAAGCGTCACATTCTCAAACCCAGCGCGTGACAAGGCTAACTGCAAGACAACTCCTGCCGTCACGCCATCGGCATCCGAGTCGTGTAGCACGACAACAGACTGATTGCGTTCAATACCATCAACAAACACCCTAAAAGCCTCACATGCTGCTTCAAGTGTTGGTGTCTGATTAATATCGTTTTCCAATTGAACAACATCAGATACCTCATTGCCCCCCTTTTTAAGGGGGGTTGGGGGGATCTCCAATGGTGCGGCAGAATCAATAAATGGTTCGGCATCCTCCGTTACTGATTCAGAAGACACAGTTGCAGCCAAACGGCGCACCGTCTCCAATGTATCAATTTCTTCAGGAGGTTTATCATTTCGCACACGCACAATGCGAGGAAACCGTAGTGCATAACCACTATTGTGTCGCGAAGATGCTTGTACGCGGTCAAACGTCACTTCCAGGACAATGCGCGGTTCCACGATGTTGGCTCGGTTTCGCTCTGGCGGACAGCAAAGGTATAGTCTGAGGGGACAATCTCTCCATCTAAAATTAAATCTCCTGCTTCATCGCTATCTTTTGAATCCAATTTGATAGCAGCAAGCCGTTCGATTAAATCGGGAAAACTGGCGGTAATTTCATCGAGTGTCCGGGAGAAAATAGCAACACGCTTACTGTTGCAAACCGTGCCGTGGAGAATTGAGTTGTCTTCGTCTAAGTAAGGGGCAATGTGAATTTGGGCGCGAATCCCATCATACTTGTCTTCAACCGCAAATCCATCAGGCATTTGTTTGGCTACTTCCGTTAAATCGTCGGCGGGAGTTGCCAACATAAATTTAATCGGGTGAAATAGCCGCATTTGGGCTTCGTCAAGTCTTCCCTGCCTTGCTAGCAAGGCAGTTTCGCCAATATCCCCAATTAGCATATTGACCCACTGTACCTTAGAGATATTTGTTTGAAAAAGACGGGCGATCGCATCTTCAACGGCACCTTCTTTCAGTCCAATACGCAAATCGCCTGCTAACAGCTTGACGATATACTTGGCTTCTAGAGGTGTTGCCATTTTCAACAACTCTATAACTAAGTCAGTTTTGCGTTTGGTTCCAGTTGTCGCTGCTAAAAGTTCGAGTTGGTTTGATTTGGCAGCGTTGATTGTGGATGAGTCGCGAAAGAACCTGGTTGCCATTGTCGAGATTTAGCGGTAAAGACTAACTTACAATGAAGTATCAATGACCAATGACCAGAAGCCCACGGTACGACCCGGATGAGAACGTCTCACGACATGGCGCAACTGACCCTGACAAGTGTGAGGACATGGCTGATAAGTACGGCTGGAACCTTGTCAGGATTGAGGAAACTGGCGATCCAATGCTTGAGGTTGATTGTGTTTTTGACGGCGAAACCGAATTCCCGCCTAGTCCCTACGAACCCAAACATGAGAGGGAGGAATAACTTGTGAAGAGATGGATTGTCTTCAAAACTGAATCAGCTTCATCGAAGGGGTGGAAGGAACGCAAGCTGCAACCTGCTGGACACTTAACCCGGATGCTGGCTGAGTATTTGGATTGCTCTGATAAGGCGTTGCCAGAACCAGGCTATCGTCCGCGTGAGTTTGCCCGATTTGAAGAGTCCGTCGATCCAAACTTTCCGGATGCTAGCACTCATGTTCGTTGGTCTGACTGGGAAGTGAGCCGAGTTGAGCGGTTCAAATCGGTTGAGTCGGCTGAGTATGATGAAATTGTTGTGTGTTATTGCCGCTATTCACCCATTGAGCCGGAGTGGAAGGAGTTACCTAAGATCGGCGCTTTGCAAGAGGGTAAACTTTAACTCTTTGCTATTTGACTGCTCATTGGTGAGTGCGATCGCTCTTTGGTTGTGCCTAGGACGTGTCACTCACACGTCCTGTAATTCTTTACTCTAAAAAATCATTAACACAATTTTCAATCCATTCAATACAAACTCTAAAGTAACTCATTTCCTCTGGTGAAATTTTCTTGGCATGTGCATCAATCCTGTGTTTATTTATAGTTGTCATTTTTGTATTAAAATCTTCCTGTTTTTTTAAAAAGATATTTTCAAATATTTGCCATTCTTTTTTAACAATGGCTCTTAAATTATCAAAATAAATATTGTTTTTATTGGGATCGAACAAGTCTCTATAAGATAGATGACTGTATTTTCTGTCAAAAATACCCATGTTTATTAATTTTTCTCTAGCCTCATTTTCTCCATAAGTTGCTTTTAATTGATTACGTATAACTTTTCTTAAATTTATTTCTAATTTATTTCTTCTTTCAGAGATTTCTTTTCTCATCTCTTCATCTGACAAAAAAAACTTTTTATACTTATTTTTTTGAATCAAATATTTCTGTACAGCATCTATTTTGAAGTCATATTCATCTCCGCTTTGTTCAATAATTCCATAGCCTTTTAAATGATTAGTGTATTCAGGTGAATCACTAGCATAAGTTTTGAAAAGTTCAATTTCGCCAATAGCTAATGATTGTAACATAGTATATTCATCAGGATAAAACTCTGTTAATACACTCATCATCATCTCTATATACTTTGTTGCCTGATTCATATCAAATTCATTTTTAGCTTTTTCATAAATTATTCTATTAACTTTAATAGGTAAATCTTGGTTATTTAATTTGTGTATTAAACTACATACTTGCCTGATTAAAAAAGGATGCCCTCCATAATCTTCCGTCAACTTTGAATAAATTGTTTCATCAAATTTTAAGCCCATAAGTTTACCTAATTTCCTAACCATTTCTCTAGTATGTGGTACATCAAATCTTTCAAGATATTCAACTGGAACTGAGTTAAAGATAGGATTATCATTACCACGTATAGTTGGTTTTTCAACTCCCATTGGATTAGTTCCTACAATCAAATATGAAAATACCCGATTCAGTTTTTGAAATTTTGCTCTTAAAGTTTGCCAAAAAAATATAAAATCTAATCCTTCTCCCCAATGCTGGGAGGTAGAAATATCAAATGTAATCCTTTCAATTTCGTCAAAGATAATTAAAATATTTTGATTTTGTCATGCTCTATGAATTTTTAAAATCTGTTCTTCAAATACTAATCCGGCGTTTTCTTCAGTATATTTATCTTCCGGCTTTAATTTTATATTCAAGTTATATTTTTTTGCTATTTCAGTAATTATGTAATAAAAACATTTGTTCCAGCGACGGAATTGGAAACTCGTATCATCACAACTAATTAAAACTGATTTTGCACCTATTCTATCTAAAGCTCTTTGAACTCCAAAAATCACGGAAGTTTTTCCTGCTTTTCGCAAGCCAAACAAACCTGAATTCTCATTAGAAAAATGTCTGTTTACTATTCTATTGATTAAATCAGTTCTTCCAAAAAAATATAAATCTTTTTTTAAAGGGGACTCAAAATCAAATAGGTCGCGTGTATAAAAATTTTTCCTGAATTTATTTCTCAAGAAAAAAGAATCATTGTTATTTAGTATTTCGCTGTATGAAATCGGAATTATTACTTGTGATTCTTGGGATTCTTTTAAAATATTTCTAATTTTTGCTTCCACTTGATCATCTTTACTTAAAATTACACTACAGATTCTTTCTATTCTTAGAGCCTGAACTTCTGAGAGAACATTATCAATTACAAAGTCGATAGCATCAATCGATCTTGGTTGAAAATTATCATAAAAACTAAAAATAACTATTAACTCTCTTTCAAAATTAAACATATCTTGATAGAGTCTTGTGGCTTTTATTAAAATATATTTATATTCACTATTGCCCCCAATTGTTAAATTACCTGATCTGGTTACATACCATTCAGACGCAAGCTTTATAACAATAGCTTGCTCTTGTTCGCTAAATATTGTCAAATTTTTTTCTACTTGTGGATGCAATCCAGGTGTTGTTTGCTCAGACATAGTGTTTTCAAAGGGACTTTATTTATTAAAACTTTTCTATTCTAACTCTGGATTTTAAAAAGGCAAAAGAAATTGCTTTACTGATTTCTTTAATTTACCCATCTCGCAGTAGTCTCACAGGTAGTATCAGAATAAGAGTCCAAACGCTAGGCTAACGCTCCATCCTCCTCGAAGTCCAAGAATTAGGATGAATTTCTGAGGTTTCCTGTGAAGCTAGAGAACTTACTGTTACCCGTAGGAATCCTGGCAGTAGTTGCGATCGCTCCGTCCTCCTCGAAGTCCACTCCCCCGAAGCCGAAGCAGTAGGAGAAGCGATCGCTCTCACTCCCATAAGCTACGATGAATCCAAAGACCGACAGAGAGAAAACCCATGTCTGAGCAAGTGCGTTACATTACCAACGAGCAGGGGGAGCGAGTTGGCGTCTTGTTAGATTTGGAAGCCTATAAGCGACTAGCGAACCCATTAGCTCTAGATGACGAGTGCTTAATTGGCTTAAGCCAAGATGAACTGCAAGCGTTAGCCGATAGTAAGCTAGCTCCCGCAGCACAGAATCAATTGAACGATTTGCTAGTTCAGAATGCAGAATCTCAACTCTCTGCCGACGAAGTTGCAAATCTAGACCGTCTCCTAGCGCAAGTCGATCAACTGACAATCCTCAAAACCAGAGCCAGATATACTCTACACTGCCTAGAAACAGTGGCAACGGTGGCGTGAGCGCATATATTCCTGTTGAGCTACAGCGACAAGTTCGTACCCATTTTAGAAATTGCTGCGCCTATTGCCGCACGGCTGAAGCTCTGACAGTTGCAATTTTTGAATTTGAACACATTGTCCCCCGCTCGGCTGGTGGAGAGACAATTTTCGAGAATATCTGCCTTTCCTGTCCTACCTGTAATCGCTACAAAGCTACTCTCCAAACAGCAGTAGACCCCACTACCCAGCAGACGGTTCCTTTGTTTCATCCTCATCGTCAAGTGTGGGAGGAGCATTTTACGTGGAGTGAGGATGGGACAGAGTTAGTAGGATTGACACCTATTGGTCGAGCAACGATTACTGCATTGAAGATGAATCGTCCCCAGTTAATTCGGGTGCGTCGGATGTGGGTGAAGGTAGGGGAACATCCACCAAAATTTGAGTGAGCGAAGAAGTGCTGTATCGAGAGAAAATTGTGATCGCATGATTGCACTGTGCAAGGAAGATACGCCTGCCCCTCTGAAAAACTGCCAGACTTAGAATAGGATGAATTACTGAGGTTCCCTGTGAAGCTAGAGAACATACTATTACCCGTAGGAATCCTAGCAGTGGTGGCGATCGCTTTCTTCGCCTACAGTGCTACTGCTGCTCCCTTGCCAGAAGGATTTCCCCCTCCAACACCCGAAGGGCAAATTGAAGTCAAACAATATCCCGCATACCGTTCTGCCACAGTTCGCTATTCAGGAGAACTCTCAATGGCAGCCAATAAAGCGTTTGACCCTCTCTATCGCCACATCAGTTCTAACAATATCTCCATGACAGCTCCGGTGGAAACTCGTTATCCAGTTAGCACTCTGGAAGCCAGTGAGATAGGCGCACCCGATGAACGGGGTGAAGCGCTTGTTTCATTCCTCTACCGCAGCACTGACATCTACCCTCAACAGATTGCACAAAACATTCAGGTAGAAGACATTGCACCCATGACAGTCGTCAGCCTTGGGCTAAAAGGCAGTTACGATTACTCCAGCTATCAAAAGAATATAGAACGGTTACGAGAGTGGTTAGCACAGCACCCAGAGTGGACTGTCGTCGGTTCACCTCGCCGCTTCTTCTACGATGCTCCCTATGTCCCCGAATCTGCCAAGCGCAGTGAAATTCAAATTCCGATTCGTCGGGTAGATGGCTAGCCAAAAGCAACGACCTCATAGTGTTCCACTGTTGGGAACGGGTCATAAAAGTGATGCAACAAGGAACGCCACTGTTGGTACTCTGGCGATTGTCGAAACCCAATGGTGTGGTCTTCTAACGTCTGCCAGCGCACAAGTAGAATATAGCGGTTCGTGGTTTCCAAGCAACGTTGAAGTTCATGAGAGATGTATCCTGGCATGGAGGCAATGATGGTTGAGGCTGTTTTAAAAGCCGTTTCAAACTCATTAACCATACTGGGCTTAACATCAAGGATGGCAACCTCTAGTATCATGGGCTGGATGTTTTTACCACGGATACTATAGTACAAGGTGCTATCAAGTAGCAGCTACTCAGCAGCATCGCCTTCTCTTCAGTAAGATTGACGCAGTCTCAGTGCATGGACGATACTCAATACATCATGAGTCCACTGAGGAAGGATTAACGTCATCGCAATTTCTTCCACAGTATGAATAATGCCCACTGCGATCGCAAGATTCAGCGTGAATCCTCCATAACCAAAGCCGAATAGAGCGATCGTCGCAATAAACAGACTGACTCCCCAGGTTTTGGCTGAATACGTATGATAGCTGGCGGGTTGACCGTATTTGGCTAAATTCACGACCCACCAAATCAATTGAATGCCCACTACCGCACTCAACCCATGAGAGAAGGCGATAATCACATCAGAATGCACCAAAAAGGCACTGATTCCAACGCAAATATACAAGCAGACATCAGCCCAACTATCAGCCCTTCTCAGGGAAGCTGTACTAACACCGAGACGGCGTGCGATGACTCCATCAAAGATATCTGAGAGAAACGCCGCTACAAACCCAACAATGAACCAGGCATCTGTCTTGCCATCGAGCGCATTGAGTAATAGTAACGATCCCATGAAAAAGCGGAGGATGACGAGTGCGGCAGGAACAAATTGAATCACTGTCGTCAATCGTGAGCGAGAGCTTTCGGTTTTAGCAATTTCACTCGTGTTGTTCATAAGTCCTTTGGCAACAGCGTTTCGATTAACCTGAGTTTTGCCGAAATCTGTATTCCAATGGGACTTGTTGTGACCAGTTTCCCGGAAAGTCTACCCAGTTGTGATTAAAAACCTGGGTTTAGAGTAGTGGTGACTTGAGCCTTGGTAGGACAGTTGGAGAGATTGACACTCTTGTTCAAGGCAGCGATTAAGCCCTCACCAGCCCCTCGCAACTCTTCATACAGATAGTGAAAGGTAAGGAGCGATCGCTCTAACTGAGATCTGTCTTGAAAGTCAAAAGTCAAAAAGAATAACTTTCATCGTTTGTTGTGAGCGCCAGCTCATGGGGGATCTTGCACGATGATTTTTACTGCTCTAAGGTCACTCATTCCCCGCCGGATAGCCAGGTTGCGACTGGAAATGTTCTTCTATTGCTGCCATCACGGCTAAAACAATATCCTCACGCCAGTGACCCGCTGCAACTTGTACGCCCACAGGTAACCCAACACTCCCTTGTTCCACTTTGGAAGCTGTTTGCTCACTTAACTGAGTACTGGGTAAGCGATCTGCGCTTCGCAGCAGCGCTTCGCTATCGCTTTCTTCACCCGGACGTATCCGCGTGACGGATACCACACCTGCGGGCATACCCAGTAAATTGTACGGCATAGTATAAGTCGCATCCTGGATCAGGAAGTAGCCACTACCATGAGTCAGCGCTGGCAGAGCGCAAACTGGAGAGAGTATCGCATCAAATTGTTTGGCATTTAAAGCTGCCATAAAAGCGGCACGGTAGCGGTTACGTTCATCAATAGTCCGCCAGTATTCGCTGACAGGTACTTCGCCCATATAAGGGAAAAGCTTAGCGATAAGCGGCTGACCCATCAATCCAGAAATTGTGGCAATAACTCTAAGTAAACCTTTTGGCAGAGAGGATGTTTGAAGGGTCTGGTTAATTTGTGGATGCCGTTTGCTGTTACCTAACTGCCTTTTTGAGGTTACTCCACCATCTGCACCATACAGTTGGCAGTATAACTGTATAGCTTTGAGCAAGTCTGGAGGCGTCCACTCTTCGACAATCGCACCCCGCTTTTCTAGTGAAAGGGCAGCTTCTCTCACAGCCCGCCTCACGGCAGGGGAAGGAGTCATGATGCCGTTGTCGGTGAAAAAAGCGATTCGCAGATTTTCCAGCTTGACATCAGATGGTTCGCGCCAAGGTACGGATGGAATACTGGGGTCAAACGCTTCTTGTCCCGGTGCCGCCAGAACCTTCATCGCCAGGTTCAAGTCAGCAACCCCTCGTGCCATTGGGCCGGGTTGTGCCAGTATCGCTTCTTGACCAGGTAACAGTGGCACATGACCCACCATTGATAACCTACTCGATGTTGGTTTCAGGCTGCAAATCCCACAGGCATGGGCAGGCATCCGGACACTCCCACCAATATCACTCCCCAAGCCAAGGCACGAACCCAAAGCCGCGATAATCGCCGCCTCACCACCGCTGCTTCCCCCTGGAGAACGTTTCGGATTCCAGGGATTCACGGTACGACCGTAGACGGGATTATCCGATTCGTTCGATGCTAGTAACTGAGCGACATTGGTTTTGCCTAAAATAATTGCTCCGGCTTGTTGCAGTCTTTTGACCAGTGGTGCATCCTGCTTTGGCGTTTGGCTGAGGGCGGAGATTCCCATGTTAGAGACAGTTCCCGCTATATCAAATGACTCTTTGATGGTGATGGGGACTCCGTGTAAGGGGCCGAGGGCTTCTCCTCTAGAGCGAGCTTCATCGGCGGCTTTAGCTTGCGCTCGCGCTTGCTCAAATAGAGGGATAATTACAGCATTTAAACGAGGATTAACCTCCTCAATCCGTTGAATATGCGCCTCAACAACTTCACTGGCAGAAAGTTCTCCAGCCGCAATTTTTTGAGCAATTTCTGTGGCGCTGCTCCCCACAATAGCGGAAGGAATTTTGACGGTATCCATTGCCCACTCGCTTGTAACTTTACATTATCCAGAATTACCTTTTTACTTTAGAGCGTCTTGTAGATTCGTCCAATTTTTTGCACATTCTTGTCATCTTTGGCGAATATGTCTAGGAGTCACGCCTAGCAGACGTTTCAAGTGACGGTTAAGATGGCTCTGGTTGGCAAAACCAACGCTGTAGGCTACCTCAGCAATACTGAGTTCTCTGTTTAGAAGTAATTCTTTAGCACGTTCTACTCGACGGCGAATCACATATTGATGCGGAGTCAAGCCCGTTGATTGTTTAAACAAACGAGTAAAATAATGGGGACTCATCTGCACTATTGCCGCCAGTTCCGCTAAACCTAACTCTTGGTCGAGATGGTCGTTAATGTAGTCAATGACTTGCCGCAATTGGCGACTAGAAAGACCTCCACTATAGTCACGTAAAATGGGTTGCTGTGCCGAATAGTTTTGTAACAGGTGAACCGCTAGAGCATTCGCCATTGTCTCAGCGTAAAGACGACTCCCTTGGGGATTGTTTTCTAACACTTGCTTAAGTGCCAGCCCAATTTGCAGAACTAGCCCGTCAGATGTGGAAAAGTGGGGCAATAGCTCAATGTTAGAAGGTTCAGCCGATTCGTCAACAGCACGGGCGAAGACATCAGAAGCAATAGCGATAACAATAAAGTCATGTTCTGCATTCCAACAAGAACGATGATTAACCTGGGCAGGAGTAATGACTATATCTCCTTCAACCACTTGCTCGTGCCGAATTTTCCCGTCTAGGGTTCGCTGTGCCTGAATTGGAGCCTCGGTTTTTTGGAAAATGAGAAGACCATGCCAAAAGGGACTGCAAATTTCAGGAGATTCATAGGCTGGTGTGCGGAAATGTCCCAGGAAAATGCCATTCCAACCCGCATGAAGACTGGTGAGAATTGGTGAGCGATCGCAGATTTGGATGAGATCGTCTTCGTTTGCGATCGCTCTTGGTTTGGCTTCTAGCATGGAGTGAACTCATCCCTACATGCTTAATGTATCAATATTGAGCGCGTAATTCATCGACACAAAAAGCCGCAGGCGCACTTTGATTCCATTGGAAAGATGGAGCAGATAGCAGCGAGTTGACTTGTCGGTTTGCACATAAGTTGAAATTTTTCCCACGGACTGATGGCACTTTCAGCCCTCTGATTTGCATATAAGATGAAAAATTTTGACCCAATAGATGAAAATTTCCTACCCCTATGGCGCATAAGATGAAATTTTCGA
>DATNQL010000589.1:0-1913 GCA_036704025.1 Stenomitos sp. | reverse complement strand
CCAATAGCGCTCGGTCTCAAGAAAATAGTCCCGAACGATCGGGATCTTCTCTTTTACGAACTCCTGAAGAACTGGATATTCAGTTACTCTCTGAAGAAACTTCAGTATCTAAGTTAACCCCAAGAGAACTCTCGTCAGAATTGGAGATGGCGGATAAGAGGCCGACTATTGAAATTACAGAGGCTCCAACAACAACTCATGACACAACCAGCGTTCTCGAACAACTCAACGACCTCAATAACGACATTAACAGCGATGAGTTGAATCAAGTCACTAATGTCTCGCAACTGAGAGATGTCTCGCCCGGAGATTGGGCATATGAAGCACTACGTAGTTTAGTAGAACGCTACGGTTGTATTGCTGGCTATCCAGATGGGACGTTCCGAGGAAACCGGACAATGACGCGGTATGAATTTGCCGCAGGTGTAAATGCTTGTTTGCAGCAAATTGAGAAATTAATTGCGAGTAATACCAGTAATTTGGCTAGCCGTGAAGACGTGGAAACCTTGCAAAAGCTAGTTCAAGAATTTGAAACGGAACTGACAACCATCACTACAAGAGTCGATAATCTGGAAGGACGCACGGCGTTTTTGGAAGACCATCAGTTTTCTACCACAACGAAATACAGCGCAGAAATCGTTTTCGCTGCGGCTCAAGTTTTTGGCGAGGACAATGCTGCAACTGGGGAGGACTTAAATGAACAAGCGACCTTGGGCTACCGGATACGTCAGAGCTTCTTAACCAGTTTCACGGGAAAAGACCGATTGCGAATTCGCTTTCAGATGGGTAACAATTTTGATGCTCGCGGCGGTAGCAACATGACAAACTTAAACACCTTTGGTAGCAATTCCAACAATGATGTCAGCCTCAATAAACTTGAATATCGTTTCCCAATCGGGGACAATACGATGGTTTGGCTGACCGGGCACAACATGAACCTGGATGATGTTGCTGACCCACTCGCTCCGTTTACCAATGACGCGGCTGTAGGTGCTCTTTCAGGCTTTGGAGCCTATGCCCCGGTTTATTACACCAGCTATGGAGCGGGTGTCGGCATTTCTCACGACTTTAGCAAACAAATTAATCTGGCGGCCTATTATTCTGCGGGTAACGCTGGCAGTCCGGGCGAGGATTCGGGTCTGTTCAACGGTCAATTTGTGGCGGGTACTCAACTGACCTACAAACCTAGTGACAATGCAGCTATCGGTCTGCTTTACTCTCGCAATTACTTTCCTGGTCAAGACACGGGTTTTGTTTCCGGCAGTGTGGGCAGTGCTTTAGCTGATGACCCTTTCCAGGGAACTGCTACATCGACGGATAACATAGGCATGGTCGGGACTTGGCGAATTGCCCCAGCATTGAACTTGGAGGGCTGGGGTTTTTATACCAGAGCTCAAGCACATGGAGGAATTCGTGATGGTGATACGGCTGATATCTGGAACTGGAAACTGAGCTTGGCGTTTCCAGATTTGTTCAAGGAAGGCAACTTAGGAGTATTCACTGTGGGCAACCCCCCTAAAGCTTACAATGTTGAAGGCAGTCCAGAGGATGAGAAAACGGCTTGGTTTTTTGAACTGTTCTATAAACATCAGTTCAATGACTATGTTTCGCTCACTCCTGGTTTTTTTGTCATCACGAACCCTGAAGATAATCGAGACCCTCTCTGGGTTGGAGTACTTAGACTTAGCTTCACGTTTTAGCTACTACTGAGTCTGCTGTACAGATTAACGGGACTTAGACAGATTTCAAGCCCAAACAAACCCCAAAGCAGCGATGTTCGCGAAGAATACGTCCCGATTGTGGTTGAGCCACTCCATAAAACGGAAAGATATCGCTGTCCGAAACGCCTCTAATGCTTCAACAGACAAGGATTGGGCTCTAACACACTTAGTTAATCGCGGAGCATGTCATCT
>DATNQL010000588.1:0-5038 GCA_036704025.1 Stenomitos sp. | reverse complement strand
TCCCTCCCACGGCACCTTGACTCTGGAAACTAATTCTCGCTCCTGGAATTTTGGCAAATTGCGGACGCAACCCCTGCTCAAACTTTAACTGGGAAATATCCCGCTCTTCTTTGGGCTTAAGCTGAACAAACACAGTGGCTTTATTCACACCACTGCCATCGCTGCCACTCCCAGAACCAACGGTTGCCAGCACACTATTAATCGCTGGACTAGGCTGAATCAGCTGTGTTACCTGTTGGACAACGGATTTGGCGTCGTCCAGAGTCGAACCGGGAGGCAATTCTACGGAAACTGTAGAAATACCAAAATCGCCGCTATCGATTAATCCCTTGGGAATTAAGGGCACTAGCATCAAACTGCCGATGAAGAAAGCAATAGCGATCGCAACAGTCGTCAGTCGATGCCGCAACGCCCATGTCAACAAACTACGATACGGTTGAAAGCGGACGCGGAAGGTATGAGGAAAACCGTAGTAGCGAGAAGAGTTCTTTTTTGGCTTTGCTTTCTTTTCCTTCATTAAAAAAGCCCCCATCATCGGGGTGATGGTACGCGCCACCAAAGTTGAGAAAATCGTAGAAACAGCAACCGTCACCCCAAAGGGTTGGAAAAACTGACCCGGAACGCCACCCATAAACGCAACAGGCATAAACACAGCGATAATCGTCGCTGCACTCGCTAACACGGCTAAACCCACTTCCGCCGAAGAATCCAACGCCGCTTGCAAGGGCTTTTTGCCCATATCCATGTGGCGTTCCATGTTCTCAATTTCCACAACGGCGTCATCCACCAAATTCCCGATCGCCAGTGCCAATGCCAGCAAGGTCATGCTATTGAGGGTATAACCCAGCATCTTCTGCACCGCAAAGGTCGGAAGGATCGATAACGGCAGCGCCACAGCCGTAATTAAGGTGGCTCGCCAGTTGCGTAAAAATAGGAGAATCACCACTACTGCCAGCACAGACGCCATGATCAGGTCATCAATCGTGCTTTGATAGGATTCCCGGATGTAGTCCGCTCGTGTAAAAATCAGTTCTTGCTTCACATCTGGGGGAAGGGTTTTTTTCAGTTCCTCTACGGCTTTTCGTACCCCCTCTTCTACAGTGACCAAGGTACTACCCGTACTCCGCAACACCTGGTAAGCTACCACAGGTTTACCGTTAAACAGTGCCTCTTGCCGCACTTCCGCAAAGCCATTGTCCACTTCTCCCAAACTGGACAGGGCTACATAACTGCCATTGGGCAGCAAAATTTGATAGCTTTTCAACACCTCCACATTCGGAGCACTGCCCAGCGTGCGGATACTCTGTTCACTCCCGCCTAATTGACTCCGTCCCCCTGGTAAATTGACATTAAAGGCGCGAATTTGGTCATTCACTTGCGTGGCAGTAATCCCCAGGGCTTGCAAACGACTGGGGTCGAGGTTGACGCGAATTTCTCGACTCACACCGCCAAGCCGTTGCACTTGGGCGACTCCCTGCACCGCCAGTAAGGCACGGCTGATGGTTTGGTCAACTAAGTAACTCAATTGTTCGACGGATTGCCGTTGAGAGGTAACGGCATAGGTCATAATTGGGCCACCGGCAAATTCTAGTCGTTTGACGATGGGTTCGTTAATGTCTTGGGGGAGGTTTTGGCGGATTTGGGCGATCGCATTTCGCACGTCATTGGTGGCGCGATCGCTATCGGTACCTAGGACAAAGTTAACGACGGTACTGGAAACCCCATCGTTAACCGTCGAAATCATATTATCGATATTCCCCAAACCCGCGATCGCATCTTCAACTCTCTTCGTCACTTGGGTTTCCAATTCCGTCGGGCCGGCACCCGGCTGAGTTACGGTGACCGAAACCGTTGGGATATCAATATTGGGGTTAGAATCAATCCCTAGCTGGGTAAAAGACATCCAGCCGATTACCGTTAAAACTAAGAACAAAACCAGCGTCGGAACCGGCTTTTTAATTGACCAGGCAGAGAGGTTGAAAGACATACGGATTTCGATGCAGAGATTTTAGATTAGGAAGAGCCAATTGATCCGGTTGAATGTTGGAAAGTTGAAAGTTGCAAAACCGGCTACCTTCAACCTTGTAACCTCACGTTTGACTCTGTACAACCTCGACCTTGTCGCCGTCTTTAAGGTAAGCCGCACCCTTGACAACAATGCGATCGCCTGGTGATAAACCGCTCTTAATTTCCACGCGCTCACCGGAGATAATTTCTCCTACCTGCACAGGTTGTGCCTTCACTGTGCCATCTCCCATCAACCGATAAGCGATCGCACTGCCATCGGCTTGGGGCAAAACGGCCTTGGAGGGTATGGTTAGACCTGAGGCTGAGGTGGTAGTAATCGCAGCCCGTAAAAACATCCCAGGTTTTAAAGAGTCTGTCTCCGGTAAATCCACCTTGACGGTTGCCTGACGAGACTGTTCATCAACCAGGGGGTCAATTTCTCGCACTTTCCCTTCAAAACTTAGCTTGCTATCCTTTTCCGAGGTAATTTTGACGCTTTGCCCAGGGCGAATTTGCGGCAGTTGAGTTTCGGGAACTTTCAATAAAAGTTCCAAGCGTCCTTTGTCGATAATTTTGAACAGGGGTTCTGAGGATGAGGTAACATCGCCAACACGGGCGCTGCGTTCAGCCACTCTACCCGTAGCAGGAGCCACAATTTTCGTATTTCCCAGTTGGGCGGCGATCGCTTGCTGTTGTCCCTTCGCTTGAGCCAGTTGGGCTTCGGCTTGAGTAATCACCTCTTGACGGGAACCTGCGCGTAGTTGCTGAAGTTGCTGTTCAGCTTCTCTCACAGAAGCCGCTAACTGGTCAATTTCTGGGTTATTCGTATTTCGAGCTTGCTGTAGGCGTTGTTGCGCTTCTGATAAGTTGGCCTGAGCACTGCGATACTCACTGAGTGTCTCATTAAAGCGATCGCGTGTCACAGCCCCCTGATTGACCAGAGATTGATAGCTCTTATAACGATTATCTGCTAGCGTTAATCGCGCTTGCGCTGATTCGACTTGGGCTTGAGCTTGCTCGATTTGCCTAGGAATACTCGCTCGCGCCTGACTCAGACGGGCTTTGGCTTGGTCTAAACGGGCTTGTGCCTGAGCAACTTCTTCTTTTCGTGTCCCCGTCCGCAGTTCGGCTAAACGGGCTTCTGCTTGGGCAACGGAGGCTTTAGCTTGCGTTAATTGGGCCTGGAGAATGGCATCATCCAAGCGTGCCATCACCTGCCCTACCTTCACCACATCGTTCCGGTCTACTAAGATTTGCTTAATCTGTAATCCCGTCGCTTGGGACGACACGGGAATCATCTCAAAGGCGGCAACGCTGCCGGTTGCCTCTAAGGTACGGTTCACCAGGGAGCTTTCCACGGTGGCAACAGTAACACTTTGAGCGGAGGCGGGTGCCACCGTGGAGGTGGCTTCAGGAGACTTGGCAGGAGCTTTGGTGGATTGAGGACTCAGGAAGCGTGTGCCGCCCACCGCCAGCACAACCCCAATCCCGATGCCGATTAACACACCCCGCCCACCGGATAGCCAGTTTCGAGGTGCTTTTTCAGTTTCTGGTTCGGCGATGGGTAAGGGAACTACATCTCGCTCTTCCAGGGCAGACTCAGCGACAGTCGCAGAGCCATTTAACTGAGATGGTTCTTGGTCTGGAACTTTATTCGTCACTTTTGTCCCCCTGTCAATCGGTGAGCAGGATTATATGTAAAGAAAGATTTCTTTTATGATCCTTATTGTAAGTTATCCTAAAATCCGCTGGAGCAACAATTTAAGGTCAATGTATTTCCTGGTATGGATTTTATAGCTTCAGGCTATTGATTAAAAACTTATGATTCCCTTAAAAGCAGATTTTTCTTTGTTTTTTTAGTTTAAGAGAAATTAAATATTACATCATTGACGATTGGCAAAGAACCGGGCATCAGAACGAGCGTCTTCACCGCCGACGGAGTACAAAACTCAAGTTTTTAGGCAAGAGTACTTCTTTTCCAGCATTTTGGAGAGAGAGGCGGGTTTAACTTCAGTCGCCCAGGCGGAGGCGGCTGGCTCAAGCGTGTAAAACCCGCCCATACAGCATTGAGGACTTCGCCGTGAAGGCAGCAGACTGCCTGCTGTTGTTCACTCAGTAGAGCATGGATGTGTTTGACTAGTTCCACATTATTGTGAATGTTCCCACTCTCACCTCACCAATTTAGTTCATCCAAGAGGATGATTGAAAATTCACTCAATCGGTTCACCCATTAGTAGGATGTAATTACCAATAAAAATAAATAAGAAAGGTGATTCAAGAAAAAAGTAAAGTTAAAGATCGACCCAATTATCAGGGAGCATAATGATGGACGTACCGAAATGTCACCGATGTGGAGCCGATTTGGTTCAAATCAAACTGACTGAAGATTCTGAAGTCGGGTGGTACTGTATTGGCTGCGATGCTGACGAGCTTGGTCCGGCAGAAGAAGCATCCACGACCCTAGAGTAAATCACTCTTACTGAAGAAGACGCACAGAGCATGAGTGCGACTTTTCAATGCCCAATTGCGTAAAAACCAATTGTGCCAGTCGAGGGTGCGGAATGTGGGATACAAAAAAGCCCCTCTATGTAAAACCGAGGGGCTTTGACTTTAACTTTGAAGGATTCATCACTACCTATATATCTCTAGAGGCATGGCACTTATGCACATTGATTAAACCCAGGGCACTAACTTTCGACCGGATGCTGACCATAAAATGGCAAGGCTTCTGACCAGTGAGGGCGCTTGCCCTGTTGCCAATCCCCATAAGCCAGTTCTAACAAACTGGAAACCGATGTACCCAATCCACTATCCGCAGGAATATCAATGAGCTGATAAGAGGTTGACCAATGATTTAAAGTGTTTTGCCAATCGTCTGGGGTTAACACGGCATCAGGAAACAGCGGAGTCAGTCTTGAGTTCGATGAAGATAATTGGTAAATAGCGACAAAGAGTTGACCCCGTTGAGCGGGCATTTGTAGAGCAATGGTTTGATTGGGGAATGTTGGTGAACAATCCAGAATTCCTAACT
>DATNQL010000587.1:0-3568 GCA_036704025.1 Stenomitos sp. | reverse complement strand
TGCTTCCTTAGGAATCAACCCCCTATCGTTCAAAAGGATTTCTTTTGTACACGTCGAAAGCTTTAGCCGGTAAATTACCCAGCATGGTTAGAAACACCGTCGATTGCATCCTAGAAGAGACAAGCCCCCTTTCAGCCCTAGACGTTTCAGAGCATCAAGCTTTATCACAAGTCCTCCTGCCTACACCCCCTTTGGCGATGCCCAAGAAATCGGTTCGGACGACGCTGCGGGCATCAACCCTAGATGGAGTCTTTGCTACATTTTTTGGTAGCGTCACGACGGGTGTGCTGCTGACGAACTTTTTACTGGAACTAGGTGCAACGAGTGTGGAAATTGGCTTACTCTCGTCAATTCCCATGTTTGTCAACTTGCTGCAACCCCTCGGAGCCTATTTGGGCGATCGCACAACGAGTCGTCACTGGTACAGTCTGTTAATTTTTGGCTCGTCGCGGTTGTTGTGGGTGATTCTGTTGCTGTTAATCGCAGGCGTGAGTGATTCTCCCACCGAACACCACCAACTTTTAATGTGGACATTAGGTGTTGTCTTTCTCACCCATATCCTGGGTTCACTCGGCAGTGCGTCTTGGTTCAGTTGGATGGCGGCATTGGTGCCTCGGCGGTTGCGGGGACGATATTTTGGCGTTCGCAATAGTGCCGCCAATTTGATGAATCTGATCGGCGTGCCCTTGATGGGATGGGGAGTATCTACCTGGAAGGGTGGGGCGATTCAAGGTTACGGAATTGTTTTATCTTTAGGCATTGTCGCCGGTTTGCTGAGTTTGGCTTTTCAGTGGTTCATGATTGATGTGAATCCCCAAGCCCCCACAGAGTCTAAAGGTGTCTCTGCTGGTGACTCCAATCAGCCAGCTTCTCGGTGGTTTAAAGATACTAACTTCTTGATATTTCTGCTCTACTTCGGGACTTGGACGTTTGCGGTTAACCTGAGCACGCCGTTTTACTCCCTGTATATGTTGGATAATTTGCATCTGGATGTGAGCTTAGTCACGCTGTACAGCAGCTTAACGGCTGGCGCGAATCTGCTGATGCTGATGGTATGGGGAAAGTTGGCGGATCGGATTGGGAATCGACCGATTTTACTCTCCGTGGGAATTCTGGTGGCGGTGACGCCGATGTTCTGGCTGGCGACAGGAGCGAACCCGGCTTCTGTGTGGATTGGGTTACCCCTGATTCATGTGCTGCGAGGGAGTACTTGGGCGGCGATCGATTTGAGTATTCACAATATGCAGATGAGTGTGGCACCTTTACGCAATCAAGCTGGATATTTTGCGATCGCAGCTGCAATTACGGGGGTGAGTGGAGCACTGGGAACCACGGCAGGAGGGTTTTTGGCTCAGATACCGAGTCTGGGTGGCTTAGCAGGTTTATTTGCTCTTTCTGCGGCTTTACGACTGCTTGCCTTGTTGCCGTTGGTTTTTGTCCGGGAACATCGCTCTCAGCCGTTGATTCATGCTTGGCGTGAAGTTAAGCTAGCGTTTGGTTTGTCGTTTAATCGTGTCCGTAAGAATGACTTACTTTTAGGTTTTAGACCCCAAACGGTGCTGATTCAAGCTGTAGGATTAGCCAATCGCCTTAAGTAGAGCTAAAACGCCTAACGACTAAAGTCGCGCGTCCACAAACGAAGTCCACCTACGCGGACTTGAATTCAGCCTGCGTACTGAACTCAAGCAATTAGTTATACTCCGAGAATCAACCGAGTTAGGCAGACGCGGGTATTATGGTGGACTTATTAATAGCCTGGGGAGTTGCTCAAGCTGTTGGATTTATTTTTAAGCCCATTCTGGAAGACTTGGCAAAGGATGCCGCTAAAGATTTTGCCAAAGATTTCCTCAAAGATTCGCTGAAACACGTTCTCTTACCCGACAAAGAACCTCTAAATATTGCGATCGGCAAAGCGCTGAAAGAATTTCTGCAACTGGTGCAGCAGCAGTTAGAAGTTGCAGACCTTTCTGAGGCAGAACAAAAGCAGTATACCGAACCGTTAAAGCAGTTTCTTAAAAATCAATCGGTTAAAGAGGTTCTGGGAAGCGCTTTCCAAGATGATTGCCACGGTTTAGATACAAACAAATTAGCCAAAATCTGGAATGAGCTTCACTTGTTACCTCTGCCGAATGATTTTAGCTGGAAACAAGTTAATAAGCCCTATCTCAATAAAGTTAAAGCCATTATCCGGGAGTCGCCTCAGTTACGCGCTATCCTTGATTCACAAAAACTGACAATAGAACAACTCAAGACGGAAGTATTTGGCAAGCACTGGCAGGATGAAACTTGGCACGAAGTATTGCGCCTAATTGCTGGAATGATTGATGCTAGATTTACGGGAGAAATTATTGAGTATTTAATTCAGATCAATGGTGAGACGGAAAAGTTTATCAACGTCTTTCTGGCAGCTAAGTGTTTGTTTGAAGTCAAAAATCGCTCTGGAATCGCGGCAGCGACGACTCAATTACTCAACCGTTTGAAAAACTTAAGGAAATATGACCTCCCTTTCCTTTACTATTACGAACCCTATGGAGATGAGGCAAGCGTCGTTCGGGAAATTCGCACCCAAGCTGTTGCCGCCATTGCCACGACTTGGAAGGATGACCCAGATACCTTCGCTTGGCTCAAACAACGGGTGCAATCTGAGGACAATCATGATGTGCGACAAGCCGCCGTGCAAGAGTTAGCCCGTGGCTGGAAGGATGACCCCGATACTTTAGCTTGGCTCAAACAACTGGTGCAATCCGATGACCATCAGGATGCGCCACCTGATGTGCGATTTGTAGCCATGCAAGAGTTAGCCCGTGGCTGGAAGGATGACCCGAATACCTTAGCGCTCCTCAAACAACGGGCGCAATCCGCTGACGATGGGTTTGTGCGATGGGTAGCCGTGCTAGTGTTAGCTTGTGGCTGGAAGGATGACCCGGATGTCTTAGCGCTCCTCAAACAACGGGTGCAATCCGATGACGATGGCGATGTGCGACGTGCAGCCGTGGAAGAGTTAGCCCGTAGCTGGAAGGATGACCCGGATGTCTTAGCGCTCCTCAAACAACGGGCGCAATCCGATGACGATGGGGCTGTGCGATATGTAGCCGTGGAAGAGTTAGCTCGTGGCTGGAAGGATGACCCCGATACCTTAGCGCTCCTCAAACAATGGGCGCAATCCAATGACCTTGGGGGTGTGCGATATGCAGCCATGCAAGAGTTAGCCCGTGGCTGGAAGGATAACCCCGATGCCGTAGTTTGGCTCAAACAACGGGCGCAATCCGATGACAATTACGATGTGCGACGTGCAGCCATGCAAGAGTTAGCTCGTGGCTGGAAGGATGACCCCGATACCTTAGCACTCCTAAAACAAGGGGCGCAATTCAATGAAAATTACTATGTACGATATGCAGCCGTACAAGAGTTAGCCCGTGGCTGGAAGGATGACCCCGATACCGTAGCTTGGCTCAAACAACGGGCGCAATCTGATGACAATGAAGAAGTGCGATATGTAGTCATGCAAGAGTTAGCCCGTGGCTGGAAGGATGACCCCGATACCGTAGCTTGGCTCAAACAACAGGCG
>DATNQL010000586.1:0-1922 GCA_036704025.1 Stenomitos sp. | reverse complement strand
ACTTCCAGATGCCGCCCTGCTTCCTCTCGTTGACCGAGTTGGCGCAGCGCTTTCACCAAAAATAATAAATATAATTGGGCGAGCAAAAATCGGTGTAAGCCCTGATTCTGACTCGGCGGATCGGAGACTTCGGCCAAAATGGAGAGGGCTTGTCGAGCATAGGTGTTTGCCTCACGCCACTGCGACTGCCGGATTGCCGTCTCCGCCAGAAAGCCGTAATCCTGAGCTAACTGTGATTTGGAACCATAAGTTTGATGTAAGCTCAGGGCTTTTTGCGCCACATGTTTCAATACGTCCCAAGCTTCCATGCGTTCGAGCACTTCAGCCAGTTGAGTAATAAACTGAGCTACTAAATCGGGACGTTTGGCTTGCTCAAACACCTCTACACAGTGCTGAAGATAAGGCCATGCTTCTTCTAAGTTGCGGTGTCGTTGCGTCCGATGCAAGTCCCCTTGGCGGCAATAACATAAGCCCAGATGAAACAACAGGACTCCCTGCCGCTCTAAATGATGACTAGCACGCCAAAACCTTAAGCTTTTTTGGTAACGGGCGATCGCAGAATCAATCAGGTCGCTGGCATAATCATATTGTCCGAGGACGAATTCTAAACTCGCTTGTAATTCGGGTTCGATTACTTGTCCGCGACATTGTAAATCTTTGAGAGCAGAATCGAGTTCGAGGCGCGAACGGCAATCGGTGGCGAGATTCAGAAAGGAATGGTGGGTACAAATCCGCCAAGGTGCATAGCGACCCGAACCCCCATGTAACACGGTTTTAAACAGGGAGTTGGCCTTTTGGCGCAGGAAATCAATTAACTCGCTGGTGGCAATTTCAAATTTAATCGGCGTGGCAGCCCAACTGGCAAAATCGGGGGCAAACCGTACCAGTTTTTGCAGCACCTCATCATTCACCCACAAAATTAAAGGAAAAGGCAGTCGTTTGCGAAACTCGTCCCGCACTTGATTGGTAGACGTGAGTAAGTCTTCAAGGGCGTCTACAGACTCTAGTCCCAGGATGAAGAGGGCGGGGGGAGGGGAAGGGGGGAGTGATTCCGCCTCTTCTTTATCCCTTTGTCCCCCTGCTATTTGTCCCGTCTCGAGTCCGCCGTGACTCTGAACTTGGATGGTGGTGTAAAGCGTTGTGACTGATGTCGGGAGTTCTAACTGACGAATCTCGTAGCGGTTCTCGGAAAGTTCTTGCAGTTGACGCAGGATGCGCTCTCGCAGGCGCTTATAGTTACAGCGCACTAACACCAGGGAAAATTCGCCTTCTGAAAATGCGATCGCGCGATCAAGCGCTGTTAAGGAGCGTTCGTTGTGTACCGCAACCTCTGATGGTCGTTGTGTTTCAACCATAATTTAAATTGCTGCGTCTCTGCTAAAGCCGGATTGAGTCCAAACCACGTTCCATCCTTGTCGCGGTATTCAAATACAAACATGCTACGCAACAGGGTTGTGTATTCGGCATCTCCCCTGACGGTTTGATTTTGCACCACCTGAAACAGCAACTTCCACTCATTCTCATCAATGGATGAGGTTAAGTAATCGCGGCTTTCTCGAATCACGCTCTCCAAACAATCACGAGAGATGGGTGGATTTTCATGTCTGAGGCAACCAAACAGCAACCCCATTAAGTTCCGCACATGACCCCCACTAATGCGGCATAAGCGGTCTAGTGTATGGTGAGTATCAAACACGGATGTGATCAACTGTAGCTGTTTTTCTGTTGACTCGTTGGGGAAGGCTCTCACCATCACCATCTGCCGTAACAGCGCCATCCCCTCTTCACATTCTGTGCCATCTCGCCGTTGCACCGGCACCATGGGCAAAATGGTGGGAGGGATGCCACCCCCTAAACGATTTTTCAGGGTTTCGCAATCATTGGAGAAGTTCAACGACAGGGGAATCGTATAAACCACATGA
>DATNQL010000585.1:0-2336 GCA_036704025.1 Stenomitos sp. | reverse complement strand
AGGGAAATGGAAAAAATTTGTTAGCTGGAAGGGGAGTAAGAATCAAAGCTTCTCTCCTGCTAGGAGAGAGGTGTGGAGAGAAGTCAGAGTGTACCGCATCCAACCTAGCACCGCTATATTTTGTTCTTGCTTCTACCTTTTCCTTCTGAACCTTGGTGACACCTAAACGATGTTTTCCTTAACTCAAACCACTTCTCGGCAACGTGAAATCATCGAGGTCGTCTTCGGCAACGGCTGGGACTACATGCGAGGACTGCTGACGGGTGGTAAGACGGGTAAAACTGACGAACCAAATCTGCCACCCCCTGCCGTTCTCCGTAAAGTTTTAGTAGAGTTGGGACCCGTCTACGTCAAATTAGGACAATTGCTGAGTACTCGTCCTGATTTGTTGCCAGGGGAATATGTTGAAACCCTAACTGACTTGCAAGCGAATGTGCCGGCGGTGGGCTGGAGTGAGGTAGAAATCCAGATTCGGCAACAATTGCGACAGCCTTTGGAGGAGGTTTTTTCCAGCATCAACCCCCAAGCGGTTGCGGCGGGTTCGATCGCCCAAACTCACCGAGCCACCTTAAAAACCGGTCAAGAGGTTGCCCTAAAGGTGCAGCGTCCTGGAATTGAGGCGATTGTTGCTCAGGATATTGCTCTGATTCGGGGTTTAGCGGATTTGGTGTCTCGCACGGCATTTGGGGAGGACTACGACATTGTTGGCTTAGCTGAGGAGTTTGCCACAGCTCTGCAAGCCGAGTTAGATTTCACTCAAGAGGCTGGTTACACCGACCAACTGCGCCGCAACTTATCGACGAGTCGCTGGTTTGACCCAACCAAGCTGGTGGTGCCAGAGATTTATTGGCATTTGACAACTAAAAAGCTGATGGTAATGGAATGGCTGGATGGTGTGCCACTTCTGTTAGCGAAGTTACCATCGATGCGGGATGGGAAGGATGCAGACACGCAGCGCCAAGAAATCACCACACTGTTGTTTCGTGCGTTCTTGCAGCAGCTCTACATCGACGGCTTTTTCCATGCCGACCCTCATCCAGGTAATTTGTTTTATCTGAGCGATGGTCGCCTTGCGCTCTTAGACTGTGGGATGGTGGGGCGCTTAGACCCGCGCACCCAGCAGATTTTAACCGAAATGTTGTTAGCGATCGTAGATTTAGACGCCCAGAGGTGTGCTCAGCTCACATTGGAACTGGCGGAGTCGGATCAGCCTGTCAGTTTATCGCGACTGGCGAATGATTACGATCGCATGTTACGAAAGTATTACAATATCAGCCTGTCCCAAATCAACTTCAGCCAGGTCTTTTATGAAGTGCTGCAAGTTGCTCGTAACAACAAGATTCGCTTGCCCAGCAATATGGGTTTGTATGCGAAAACCCTAGCTAACTTGGAGGGAGTGGCTCGGAGTTTTGACCCTGAAATTAACCTTTTAGACGAAATCAAGCCACTGATGACCGATATGTTTCGGCGTCAGCTACTAGGAAATAATCCCTTACAAACTGTTTTGAGAACTGCCCTCGATCTCAAGAGTTTATCTTTGCAATCTCCGCGTCAGTTGGAGTTACTCTTAGATCGGGTAACTTCAGAAACTTTAAGGTGGAATATCACCATACGAGACCTTGATCCGTTGCGTCGTAGTATGGATGATTCGGCAAATCGGCTGTCGTTTAGTGTGGTCGTTGGGTCATTGATTATTGGTGCAGCTATTATTTCTAGTAATGCACAGACGAGTCAGTTGTCTTTGATTAGTAATGTACTATTTGCTACCGCCAGTTTTTTGGGTCTGTGGTTGGCGATTAGTATTCTTAGGTCGGGTCGTTTAAGGTAAGGCGCAAGATAGGGGCGTGTAGCCATACGCCCCTACGGTGAATCATTAAGCAATAGAAAGGAAAAAGGTCGCGCTTCTTGCTTTACTCCTCCCGCTCTAAACTCTTTAGAGCTTCTACTTCCAGTTCTCTCAGGGTTATTGGCTCATCCACAAGTTTTTCTAAGCTGTTCCACATTTAACTTGCATATTTAAACGCGCAAGATGCCCGTTCCACAAGAGTTGTACCACTAATAATTGAGAAAACTAGATGTGGAGTAGCTTACTAGCTCCCCCATAGTAATTTTCATTCGGGCTGATTGAGCTTTCAGCCGATTCCTTAGTGCTTCGGATACTTCTACCCGGAGCATTACTGTATCTCTGTTTTTTCCTTGTCGGTTTGCACATAAGTTGAAATTTTTCCCACGGACTGATGGCACTTTCAGCCCTCTGATTTGCATATAAGATGAAAAATTTTGACCCAATAGATGAAAATTTCCTACCCCTATGGCGCATAAGATGAAATTTTCGA
>DATNQL010000584.1:0-2762 GCA_036704025.1 Stenomitos sp. | reverse complement strand
CCCCACACCCTACACCCCACTTTCAAGTCAGAAGGCAGAAGGGAAAAGGATTGTATTCTCTTAAATATTTGTTCACAGACCGTCGTGGAGTTGATTGATGCCTACCGACTTAGTGATTGCCTGAGCCTCAAACACCTCAGTCCCGTTGGGCTAAAAAGGATTAGGAGCGAGGGAGGGAAAAGGAAAACTGTGCGCCACCAGTGGAAAGATTGTGCACCCACAGGCTACCCTTGTGGTCGAGGATGATTTTTTGGGCGATCGCTAAACCTAATCCTGTCCCGCCTGGACGCCGAGTATAGAACGGAGTAAATGCCTGTTTGAGGTCTTCTTCAGAAAGCCCTGGCCCTTGGTCGGAAACTTTAATCAGGACTTCATCGCGAAACGCCATCCAGTTGCATGTCACGGTTCCGGCGTCGGGGCTGAAATACACGGCATTACTCAGCAGATTGTCAAACACTTGCTTCATCTGCCAACGATCAACCGCTAAGCTGACAGGGCTTTCATCACAGATAATTTTTACCTGTTTTTTTTCTAGCCAAGGTTGCAATCCCTTAATACTCTCTTGCACAATACTCCCCAGGTCATGAGGGGCAACATGGAGTTTGGCTTGCTGCCCACAGGAGAGCAAATCCGTTAAGCTGCTACTGAGTTCATGAACCGTTTCACCGATAAGCTGTGCCTGGTCTTTCATGGGGCCTGCGGGCGAACCCAACGTTAGATTTTCGGCATATAGACTAATCAGAGCTAAGGGATTACGTAGCTGATGTTCTGCCCGTCGAACAACTTGCTCCAATAATTGAATTTCTGTCTGTTGACGAGAACATTCTCGACTCATGACTAAGTAGTTCATCAAAAATTGGGCTTGCTGCTCTGCCCAACGTTGCTGTTGTTCAGAAAGAGGCGAATCTGTCCATAGGAGCAAATACTCAGCTTGGGAGTGGTACAAATCCAAGAGACAACCAAACGCCCTCAGACTACTATCCAGCGTTAAAACCTCTCTGAGCGTCAAGGTGGGCAGCGACTCGAACAACCATCCCTCTGATTCTAGGTCGGTTAAATCAGGATAAGAGAAACCTGGCTTGGGCGTGTAGTGAACAATCGATTGGCGCTTGTCCTGATCAGGATCAGTATAAACAACCCAAGTGGCTACAACTGGCAGTGCGATCGCAAATTGTTGAACTTGCTGCTGTAAGATATGCCTCGTATCTAGAGAACGAGGTGTACAGGGAGAAGAGCTTGCGGAGGACAATGGCGGCTCTTCCTGAGCCAATGGTTGCTGACGACCCTTCATAGCTGAGTTCCCTGACATTGAGATCATCGAGTTCCTTCAGTCGTATGTAAGGTTGTATACAACCCCTACGGATAGGTGTCGAATAGTCAACCTACATTAGAAAGAGTGAAGAAAATTCTACTGTAGTCAAACCTGTCGGTTAGCAAGCCGTTATCACATAATTCTTTAAAATTTCGACCAAAGTCTAATAACCAGAAGATGCCGTGTATATCTAATCTAGTCCTGTACTGTCTACCAACCCAGTCTCATGATCCCTGCTGTTGCCCAAACCTTGGCAAAAATCCTGGCTGGGGGGACTTCTCTAATCAGTACCGAGCAAATTGATTTCAATCACCCTAGTTGGCGAAAGAATGCGGAACCAGGGCTAAACCTGTATTGCTATGACCTACGAGCAAACAGCCAGGTGCAGCAGTTAGAGCGGCAGGTAGAGTCTAGCCATCACCCAGGCAAACCGCAAGCGACTTTAGTGAACAGCTCGACCCTGTGGTTTGATGTGTCATTTCTAGTCAGTGCCTGGAATCATACCGCCTTAGGGGAACAGCGTCTGCTATCAGAGGCATTAGTGCTGCTATTGCAGCATCGTTGCCTCGATGAGGAGTTACTCGCGCCTGAGTTACGAGGTCATGGTGACTTATCACTCACGGTTTCGACAGCTCATTCCCCAGATACAGCAGCGCTCTGGAGTGCGTTGGGTGTGCCATTGCGTCCGGCTTTGTATGTGACGGTAACAATCCCCCTCACTCTTCAAGGCACTCCTGCTAATCCAGAACTCTACCTTCAAGGAGGTGTGATTGAGTCCGACCCGCTAAAGGCAAGGTTGTAACCTGCCCGTTACCCATCTATTACCCAACATAGGAAGACTACTCATGGCGAGATTAGATTATTTTGCTCCCGGTGTCTAC
Source organism: Stenomitos sp. (assembly GCA_036704025.1). Lineage (GTDB taxonomy): Bacteria > Cyanobacteriota > Cyanobacteriia > Cyanobacteriales > Coleofasciculaceae > Allocoleopsis. The sequence goes on along the minus strand of DATNQL010000584.1, from coordinate 569 downwards.
GTCGAAGAAATTGACCGAGGTAGCCGCCCGATAGAAGGTATTCAAACGAATATAGCTGGATTTGTTGGTTTTACTGAAGATATACGCGGTGAAGCCGAAGTGGGCAAACCCATGTTAGTCACCAGCTGGAGTCAGTATCTGGAGTATTTCGCAAAACAAGGCTCCGATGGCTATACGAACTTCAATGCCTACTTGCCCTTTGCCGTTAACGGTTGGTTCTTAAATGGAGGAGGGCGCTGTTGGATAGTCAGTATCGGCACTCAACTACCGGGTACAGAGCCACCCCCACCGGAAGAAACGGGACTCAAAATTAAAACATCGGGAGGGAACCGTCCATCCCTGCTGTTCACCATGCAGCCTGAAGAAATAGAAAATGGACGAGTCGATGTAGCGATTCTTCCCGGTGAACCCATACCCCCTGAAAACCCCGACGAAGACCCCCCCTTTAACACCGGGGAATATTTTACGGTCTTGATTAGCCGGGATGGGGAAGAACTGGAGCGATACGAAAATCTCACCATGAACCGGGAAACCCAGTCTGGAGTCGCCAACTATGTCGCGACGGCACT
>DATNQL010000583.1:0-6502 GCA_036704025.1 Stenomitos sp. | reverse complement strand
TAACATTCTCAACTTTTTAGGAACTCCAGCTCTCCGTTATTATCAACTGTGCTGACTTGATGGTTTGATTTGACGCACTTACAGTTGGCGTCTTTGCCCAAAATCCCTCTGACTCTATCAGCAACCTGCGGAATGTGGGTTAAAGGCAACTGACCATATTCTTTGATGACTTGAATCTCACAACGATCAGGTTGTTGTTTCAGGCGGTGCTGCAAAATCAGTAGAGTGTTATCGATGCCTTGGTGAATATCTGCCTCCTTGAGTTCGGCTTCATCGAGGCGGGAAAAATTGCGTAAAGCGAGGACAATCTGCCGGATGCGATCGGCACCTTCTTGCATCGAGGCGAGGAGTTTGGGAAAATCCTCTGCGATGAATACCGGGTCGATCACCTCGAGTTGTTCAATAATCTCTGCTACAGGCTCTGGGTAATGCTTTTGGTAGAGTTGGAGCAGATACAGCAGGTCATGAACATATTCACTGGCTGGGATGATATTACCGTAGATAAAGCTGGTGGGGTTGTTGATTTCGTGGGCGACACCCGCCACCATCTGACCCAAACTCACCATTTTTTCATTTTGTACTAAATGAGCTTGGGCTTGTTTGAGTTCTTGTAACGTCACTTCGAGTTGAATCGCTTTCTCTCGTTCTCGTTGCGTCAGCGAAAGCAACGCTTCTTCTGCCTGCTTGCGTTGACTAATGTCTGTAATCGCGCCTACCATTCGCACTGGCTTGCCTGCTTCATCCCAAACCGCCTGTGCCCGCCCCAGAACCCATTTATAGCTGCCATCCTTGCACTGTAGGCGATACTCAACTTCGTAACAGGGTATTTTCCGCTCCAGGTAATCTTGGTTGGCTTGCATCACCAGAGTACAATCATCGGGATGGATGCGCTTGAGCCATTCCTGATGACCTTCCTCCATTTCGTGGTCTGCATAACCTAGCATGGTTTTGAGCCGAGTCGAACGGAAGACTGTGTTGGTTTCTAAGTCCCAGTCCCAAATCCCCTCATTGTTGCCCTGGATGACTAACTCCCAGCGCTCTTCACTCTTTCTTAAGTCTTCCTCTACTTGCTGGCGTTCCCGAATTTCGTAGCTCAGTTTGTCGTTCATCCGCTCAACCGCTTGGGCACGTAACCACGAGGTTTGGGCAAAATAAACCAATGACGAGAGTAGACAGGCACTCAGTAGCCCTCCGATGAATACTCCGGTGGGTAAAGGGGATTGAACTTGCTCGATTAAGGAGGGAGTCGGCCAGATTTGCAACGTCCATGTGACTTGATGCAAATGAACGCTGATTGCCTGCTGCCATTGTGTTCGATACTTTTGAATATCGGCGTTGTGGCTGTAGATTGGTTCCTGATTGTCGAAAAGGATAAAAGCACAACCATTGAGAAAGGTTTGATTGAGGATGGAATTGAATAAAGGCTTACTCCGAAAGACGCCTAAAATAAATCCGTCAAACGCTTGATGGTTAAACGTAGGGATGTAGGAAAGAAAACCCTTACCCCCTTGAATGAGATCGACAGCATGAGTTAAAGTGACCTCCTGGCGATCACGAGCGGTTTCCAATGCCTGAAGGCGTCGGGGTTCCAAGCCCAGGTAAAAATTTTGTGCGGCCTGATTGCCAGCTAAAGGGACAATCCAGCGAACCCGAAACGACGAGTCTACCCACTCAATCGCCTGGAAGCCTCGATAGTCTTTCATATACGCTTGGGCATCCGCCTCCCATTCCCGTTGGGGAATTCCACCTCGGATTTCCCAACGATGAGCCATGCGAACCAACCCTTGAATCCGATTTTCTACCTGTGTTGTAATGACATTTTGGATCGTGACGGTCTTGGCATGGAGCAACTGTCTGACCTCATCTTGTTCATGGGTGAGCAATCCCTGCCATAGCACGATAGTCAGGATCATAATTCCCATCCAAATCAAGAGGGGTAACTGGCGTAGCTGGAAGAAAACTAGTTTGGTCGAGCTTTTCTGGAACTGAGATGAATCAGAGTAACATTGGCTCAAGGCTGACTTATACACTTCAGATTTTTCTCCGCTCTAACCGACTAAAAATGCGGTCGATTAATTCGCGTTCGGTAATCGGTTTCTGAACATAGTCGTCGGCTCCAACTGTAAATCCTTGATGGATCATCTGAGCATCCGTATGGGCAGACAACAACAAAATGGGTAAATGGCTCCAACGAGAGTCATTGCGAACCACTTGACACAGTTCCATCCCGCTATAACCGGGCATGGCGACATCTAAAATCAGCAAGTCAGGAATCGTTGCTTCCAGTACGTCCCAGAACCGTTGGGAGTCTTGTAGTGTGGTCACCTGAAGTCCCCAAGAAGACAGTAAAGCTTGTAGGTTCGCCAGCACTAACGGGTCATCATCCACAACCATAACCTTAGCTTCCACGGATGAGTTTTGGTGGAGTACCATCCTCACAGCGGTAACAATTTCTGTCGGGGGGATGGGTTTGTGTAAAAAGGTAGACGCTCCCAGACGAGCGGCTTCCACTCGATCCTGTAATTGATTGTGTGCGGTAAACACTAAGACGGGAATTTTACAGTTCTGGTGACGCAGTTGAGCCAGGAGCATAAGACCATTTTCCTCGGTGTCGGGAAAGGTGAGGTCTAGCAAAATCACATCAGGGGGGTTCAGTGCGATCGCTCTTCGGGCTTGTGCTAAGTTGGTGGCTACATCGACTTGGAAACCCCAAGTGATGGCTTCGACTCTTAACCGTTCCGTCAGTACCGTATCGTCATCAATGACGAGCAACCGAGCAGGGCAGGCAAGGACAACAGGAGGCGTCACTGTCTGGATCGATGGCCCGTTTTTAATCGTTTGTTTCAGCAACCCTACTAATTCTTCGAGTCGCTCAGCCATCGCGGATGTTGTCGAAGATGCATCCTGTCGATAGATGGCTGTTGTGAGCAACTGTTCAATCTCCCGTGAGAGTTTTGAGCCTTCTGGCAAGCCAAAAGTCCCCAGGGAACCAATAATTTTATGAGCCTGTGCCGTTGCTTGGTGTTGCAGTTCTCGATCAAGGGTTCCTGTGGCAAGGGCTGCAATCACTTCCTCAAATAAGGCAATCGGCTCTGTTAAACTGGCCTGGAATTTATGCCACATCCCCGCCACGATCGCCATCACTTTCGCTTCTGCCGAACTTGGCTGTGTTGGAGATGGATTCGGCTGTTGTTCAGTTTCTCGGTCGGGTTGGGTTGTGGGTTGGAGCGTTGAAGATTCAACGTTCAACTCGGCTTTCGACTCTTCTCCCCAATGTCTTAGTTCATTTTGGGTGTTATCCTCCAACGGCTGTCTTAGCCGATAGCCTAATCCATACACCGTCTCGATTAAATTGGTCGTCATGCCAGCGGCTTTCAGTTTCTGCCGGAGTCCCTTGATTTGGGTGGTGACGGCTTCCTCTCCAGGGAATTCACCACTGGGCCAAATGCGGTCTAAAATGACACTTCGACTGAAGATGCGCTGGGGATTTCGCAGGAAAAGCTCCAGCAAACCATACTCTTTCGGAGTCAGGTGTAACAGTTTTCCCTGATAAGTAACAATACTTGCTTCTGGGTCGAACTGAAGTTGCTCCCAGGATAATATTGTCGGGATAGTGGAACTGCTGCGCCGGAGCAAAGCGCGAATTCGAGCTACTAATTCAGCTAAATCATAGGGCTTAACGACATAATCATCGGCTCCTGCCTCTAAACCCATAATGCGATCGCGACTGCTGTCTTTTCCACTCAACAGTAGAATGGGCATCTGATGACCCTGATCACGCAGTTGGCGACACAGCGTCATACCATCTAACTTCGGCAGAATAATATCCAGGAGGATGAGGTCATAGTTATAGGCTTGGGCGAGTTCTAGCCCGGTTTGGCCATCCGCGACTGTGTCCACGGTGTAGTGATGGAGACTCAGGACTTCTGCAAGAAGTGAAGCGTTTATTCCATCGTCTTCTACGAGCAGAATTTTCATGAAGGCTCATCACTTGAGGTCGCAGTGTCCCCAGGAAAAAATTCAGGGGCGAGAGAAACTGTATAGCTGTGGTTTTCTTGCAGGAAAGCAGGAGACCGTAGGCTTTTGGCTTCAGCACTCGTTTGCTCTTGTTTGAACCCATCAAGGCTGACAGTACCTACCTAAATATAGATTTACTCAAAAACTGGAAATATACCAGAGGGAATTGTAAATAATCTTTCGTTTTTTATGGGATTAACTCCTGTTAATTATATAATTTAAAGTTGCGTTTTTTATCACTACTCTTCTGTGAGAATAGACCTAAAAGTTATTCAGGTTAGCAAAGAGTATAATTGCAGCAATTTCGATATTAGCGAAGATACAAAACTAAATCTATTTTCTTTTACTCAATGTCTTACATCAATCGCAAGATAGATGCCAAATAAGTTTTTATTCAAGTATTAATATATACAATAGCGAGAGTCAAAATAAATATGACTCTGCAAGCCTAAAAAAAACGTTAGTAGATTTTGCCAAGGGTTTTCTCCAGGTTTGAAGGACTGGGATGCTTACAGGATTTTTAATAACTGTCAATAAAAATTAATCATTTTTAGGAGGCGAAAACGAGAATTTTCTTGGGAAATTCTCTTTAACTAAGCATTCTAGCAATTGGCTCTGGAATATTTTACTCGCAAAAAAGAAAAAAGGATTTTGCAGTCCTGTACGTCGAGAGGCTTTTGCTTTTTGCCGGAAACGTTAGGGATTCGAGCTTAAATTTGATCAGGGCTGCGGTTGGGTTTGCAGTGTAATATTCGCAAACGACTCTCTCCAAATGAGCCTTCATTGGAGTTTGAGGTGAAACAAGTAGCGATCGCCGTCGGTCTTTTTAGTTTAATTAGCAGCGCTCTTGCCAGTTGCGCCGCCCCTCCCCAGAACACTCAAAGTAGCAAGAATCGGGACACAAACGTTTCATCTGTTGCTGTAACACTCCGTGATCTGGGTAATCCTTTCTTTGTACAAGTGGGTAAGGGTGCTCAAGCCGAAGCCAAGAAACTCGGTGGTGCAAATGCGAGGACAACCATCGTTTCCAGTGGGGACGACTTAAATCAGCAATTCAACCAAATCGAAAACTTTATTGCCTCAAACGTCAGCATGATTATACTCAATGCTGCCGACAGTAAAGGGATTGCTCCTGCTGTAGAAAAAGCCAAGCAAGCAGGAATTCCAATTATTGCAGTTGATACTGCTGCTGAGGGAGGTGTTGATGCCACTGTTACATCCAATAACGTGCAAGCGGGTGAAGTGAGCTGTCAATACATCGCTGATCGATTGAAAGGACAAGGCAGTGTGGTGATTATTAACGGCCCCCCTGTTGCTTCCGTGGTAGAACGCATTGAAGGGTGTCTGAGCGTATTCTCCAAATATCCTGGCATCAAGATTCTTTCAAAAGATCAGAATGCAGAAGGCAGCCGTGATGGCGGGTTGAGAGTCATGAGCGATTTGCTCACCTCCTTCCGAAAAATTGATGCCGTTTTTGCCATTAATGACCCTTCTGCGATTGGCGCAGAGCTAGCGGCTAAACAGGCGAAACGGGATGAGTTCTTTATTGTTGGTGTCGATGGTGCACCTGAAGCTCTAGATGCACTGAAGCAAAACAATAGCTTATTTGTTGCGACGGCGGCTCAAGACCCATTTCGTATGGCAACCAAAGCCGTTGACGTTGGGAACGATATTCTCAAAGGGAAGAAGCCTGCTAATCCCAACATTCTAATTCCAGTCACACTCATTACTCGTGAAAACGTTAATCAACATAAAGGCTGGACAAGCGAATAAACACGCTTATGTGGTTAATTTCACAAATTGATGGATGGATAATCTGTCTATTTTGAATCGTAGTTACAACAAGCTAATAAAACAATGCAACACTCAGAAGATCCCCCTAAATCTCCTCACCTTCGGCTCCGGCTTAAAAAGGGGGACTTTAAATTCTCCATTTGTTCCCCACTTAAAAAGCAGGGCTTTAAATCCTTCATTGGTTCCCCCCTTTTTAAGGGGGGCTAGGGGGGATCGCACGAGAGTCGCATCATCCAAAAAATTGGTATTACATGAACATTACAGGGATTTCAGATGGCAAGTAGCACTCAACCCTCAATCACAACTAAACCCGTACTCGAAATGCGGGGTATTACAAAAACCTTTCATGGTTTTACCGCCTTACATGATGTCAATCTAACGATTTATCCTGGGGAAGTTCACGCCCTCATGGGTGAAAATGGTGCAGGCAAAAGTACGCTAATGAAAATTCTGGCTGGAGCCTATATCGCTGATGCGGGCGAAATCAGAATTGACGGTCAAACTGTTAGGATGACAGACCCCGGTCAAGCGAGAGATTTGGGCATCGCTATTATTTATCAAGAGCTTAATCTCGCCCCAAACCTGACAGTGGCTGAGAACATTTTTATGGGGAGTGAATTAAGGAAAGGGGGTGCCCTGCTCGACCAAGACGGAATGCGACGTAAGGCGGCGGAGGTACTGGAAAACCTTG
>DATNQL010000582.1:0-4934 GCA_036704025.1 Stenomitos sp. | reverse complement strand
GTTCACACCCATTTTCTCCTCTTCAATCGTCTCACCTGCCACTGGCAGAATCTCTAATCATCCATGTCAATTTTTCTAGCAAACAGTTTTTGCAACCCGAAGCCCTAAATCAAATTAATCACATTCTTCAGGAAACAGGTTTAGACGGACGTTATTTGAGGTTAGAAATTACCGAAAGCTGCTTACTCGAAAACCCAGAAGCCTCTGCCGCATTGGCTCAACAACTCAGAGAGCAGCAAATTGGTTTATGCATTGATGATTTTGGCACGGGCTATTCCTCTTTAAGCTATTTGCACCAATTTCCCGTCAAGATGATTAAAATTGACCGTTCTTTTGTCAGTCGTATTGGTGCCGTTGAGCGTGATTCTCCTTTAGATTCCGCCCTAAAAAATATTCAAAACTTCCCCTTGCAAATTGCGCGAACGATTGTGATGCTCGCCCACAATTTAGAAATGGAAGTGATTGCAGAAGGAGTAGAGACGGCTCAGCAATTAGCCCAGCTTCAAGCTCTCAATTGCCAGTATGGTCAGGGCTATTTATTCTCTCAACCTCAGGATGCGTTGACGACAGGTTTACTCTTCCAATTGGATCAGCAAGTTTGATTCAATTCTGGCAGGTTTGGGTAATAGAAATTGGACGGATTAAAGCGTGCTGCCCATTAAAATAAAGGGTGCCCAATAGTAAGGATGAGCCAAGCTACTATCCTTCTTGCTAGGGGGGAAAGGGTAATCTTTGGGATAACTCTCTTGTGTAATCTTGCCTTGTAGAAGTGACAGTTGGGCTTGACGCAGAGCCTCGGCTTTCGATACGGGTGCGGTGGGTGTTCCCTGGGCTAAATGGTGGTAAAATTGCTCCATCAACAGGCGAGTGCTGTAATCATCCACTTTCCACAAAGACGCCATAACGGTTTTGGCTCCACCTTTAAGAAAGTAATAGCCAACACCCGCAATTTCTCGCCCGTCTAATCCTTTTCCTCCCAAAGCCGTTTCGCAAGCTGATAGTACAACTAGATTAATATTCCGTAAATTGAGCCATGTTTCAATATCAGGAATAGCTAATCTCTCACCCGTACCGAGTAAGAGAAAAGACTGATTTGCTCGTCCTGGCACAAATTTACTATGAGTTGCGATGTGCAATAAGGGATAGTTCGGTAAGTTATCTCGTAACCTGAAAAAAGTAAAATCTTGATTGAGGAATTCTTGACCCGGATAAATTCCCGGTTTTTCAGTGCTATTCTGGCGCACGATAGCATTTAACTCTTCTGGCACATGAGGCAGGGGGGGAAACCCGCTGACAGCCTCGGATAAACCTAAGGCCAAAACTTGATTTTCATCATCATCTAGACTGGCTTTAGTATCCAATGAACGGCTGACAACACGAGGTTTATCGCTGGGAGATGAAGTATCCGTCAACTGAGCCGAGAGTACTGTAGAAACGCTATAGTTCTGAATTAAATACTTTTCGCCATCAAATAAAGCACCCATGGGAATGTAGCGAGTTGAACGGTCGAGAGCAAACACTAGGTTGTGAATATCATTGGCTTTGAGTTCACTTTCCAACGGTTTAATTAACCAGTCATACAATTGCTTACCCGTGGCATGTAACTCATCCATATTGGCAAGACGATTCTGTAACAACTGACGAAATCTAGCCACCGTTTCTTCTAACCGAGCTTGACTGATACCCGAAACTTCTACACTGGTGAAAATGCCGCCTTTTGAGGCCCACATTAGCCAAATTTTATCATCCAACACCAAAGGATAAATCAATAAGGTTCCGGGTTGAGATTCTACCAGTTTTTGAGCTTTTTGAGCGAATTGGTTAGGGTCAACAAATGCCTCATCTGCATCCTGTTTGTTACGAATGGCTGTTTCGAGTTGTTCTAAAGTTTGATAATATTGCTGAGTTAAGCTTTCTCGCTGTTGCAATAACTGTGCCAACTCTGAGCAGTGAATTTTCTGGCAATCTGCTAAGCGATTGCCAAAACGGATCAAGCTGCCATATTCTTGAAAGATCTGTTGCTCGGTCGGTGTTATGGTTAAGCTAGCGGGCTGACCTTGGTAGGTATTGTTGACTCTGGGGTTGCCTGTGTATTCTCGTAACTCTTGACCTTTGAGAAGTTCTAAGACTTGCTGCGCTTCTAATGGGCGTGTTTGGGTCAGCAAGAGTTGGGTAAATGAGCGATAAACGCTGGTGGTTTCCAACCCATGAATATTTTGAATCGCTTGAGGAAATGATTCTTGTAACCAAACCGGTAACCCAGCAATAATTCTAGGATTTTGTTCTTCATTTTTGTTAATCGCTTGTTTATAATAAGCAATCGCTGTTGTTAATAGATGTGATTCTTGGTAAAGGCGGGATAATCCTGCCAGAGCGCTAAAACTATGAGTGATTGACAGAGCTTCTTGATAAGAGGCAATGGCTGGTTGGATCTGTCCAGATTGCCGATAAATCTCCCCCCTAACTTCCAAGCCTAAGGCTTCTAAGTCCTTGTTTTTGATATCTTGAGCAATGCCGAGGCTTTGATGAATTAACTCTAGAGCTTTTTGATAATCTCCGTTTCGGGAATAACCCGAGCTCAAAACAATCAGAGCTAAGGCTTCAATTCGAGCGCTTTTAATATCTCGGGCACTCGCCAACCCCTGTTCGGCTAAATTAAGGGATCGTTGAACATTGCCCTGTCCTAAATAAGCCAGAGCCTGCATCACAGTAGCAGCGCTTTCTTCTTCTTTTTTCTGTAGTTTTTGTAAAATATCTCTACCTTCTTGGGTAGAATCAATCACGTTCTGATATCCTCCTTCTTGGAGGGAAACCCCCGCTAACGTTAATAGGGAAGCGGCAGCGGCAGCGGGAATATTGTTTTCTTTGGCTATCTGTAAGCCTCTGTGAGCAAAAAGAACAGCACTTCGATAGTCTCGGCGAGAATAGTAAACACCACCCAGAACAGCTAATGCATTCGCTTGGGAGTCATAGTCTTTGATTTTCCACGCTGTAGTTAAGCCCGATATGCCTGACAGGGTTGCTTGGCGATAGTTACTCGGCGGTGAGGCTAAAGACTGGGACGCTCTTGCTAAGGTCAAAAAAGCAACCGCTTGAGCTTGCGAATTATGCAGTGCTTGAGCCAGTCCTAAGCTGGCGCTAGCGGACTGGATAGCTTGCTGATAGTTTCCGGTAGAGTTGTAAGCTTCTCCTAATGCCAGCAGCCGTTTTAACTCTGTATCATACTCTCCCCCTTCTGGCGTGATCGGCAAGATCACTTTGGCACGTTCAATCGTCTGTTGGGTGTCGGGTTGGGATGTATTAATAGGGAGTAATTTCTGAAGAATGTGAAGTTGCTGGGTGTGAGTGGCGGCGTTTTTCAAATCAGAAACACTCAAGGGCTGGGAAATGTCTGAAGCTGGCTCAACGTTTTGGGTCATTTCCACCAATGAACTCCGCTTCAATGGCTTGATGCCATCTTCAGCGGCGATGTTCACAGGGGTGGCGAGCAGGGGGAGCGGAAAAATGACAGCATACAGCAAGGTAGCCGCCCCATAGCTCAGCCATTTTACGGATTGATGCATAGGAAAAGTCTGGCATGAACGAGCCAAGCGCCAAGGGTACTTGACTCAGCAGCATATCTAGGATTGTGCAAACTCCTAATCTACCTGGGGTAATACTTATGTTCCTGAGTGTTGCTGAACCCTGATTTCTCATGCTTCTTGCCCATGAGAAACAAAATCGACTCAAACTTTGTCATTAAGCTTGGATTCTGCCATCTTTGTAGAAAGCTCCTGCTCTTTGTTTGAAATCCTGTGCTCATGGCTTGGTTTAATCGTTCATTACGCATCATGATCCTGACCGCAATCCTGGCGATGGCTTTAACAATAGGGTTTGGAGCCAATCTTTCCGCGCAGGTGATCACTCAGCTAAGACCTAAACCTAACACCTCCCTCAGTGGCAAGCTACCCAGCCAATGGAATTTTACGCCACCGCGTCGCGGAATTCCTGTTAACCGACAGGGTGGAGCCACTCGGGGTGCCGATTGCTACGAGGGTGATGCTAGCGTCACGGCATTGGTTCCAGCTTCTAAATTAGGAGCAACGGCGACGGCGTATCCGACGATCTTTTGGTACATGCCCAAGTCATCCGCCTCTGAGGTGGAGTTGGTGGTGCGGGATAGCCAAGAGCGGGATCTTTACTCGACTCACTATACCTTGGCGAAGTCCGAAGACGGATGGGTCGTGGGTTCACCCGGTATCATGAGTTTCTCGCTTCCAGCTTTGGCGAACTTCTCCCCGTTGGCACTCGAGCAAGAATATCACTGGCTATTAAGGTTGACTTGTCCTGCTGATTCTCCCGGACTGTATGACAGCTCCAATGACGTGGTAATAGGGGGTGGAATGATGCGCGTGAAACCTGATCCCACCCTTACCCAGAAAATTCAGCAGGCAACACCGAAAGAGCGTGTGGCTCTCTATGCCAATGCTGGACTGTGGTATGAGACGGTAGGTACCCTCATTGAACTCAGGCGCACTCGCCCGAATGATCCGGAACTCGCACAGGCTTGGAACAAACTCCTGAATTCGGTAGGGCTGGATAACACATTCAAGAAGCGACCAACATCCCCCAGATCATGAGTGTTTACGGATGAGATCAAACCCGCTTCGACCCTGGCTTGGGTAACTCCGTGCTTGCGGTTACCCACCGACTCGCGATCGGCATCCGCCAGCCGGTACCGAACGCTCGATCTGTAATTTTCAACCCCGGTGGTGCCTGTCGCCGCTTAAATTCCGCTCGTGCTACTAACCGCACGACTTGATCAACCACCACTGGCGCATGACCGGCGGCAACGATTTGTTCGAGGGATTGGTGCTGTTCAATCCAGCGATACAAAATATCGTCGAGGACATGATAAGGCGGCAGAGAGTCTTGATCCACTTGACCGGGTTTGA
>DATNQL010000581.1:0-5212 GCA_036704025.1 Stenomitos sp. | reverse complement strand
CAAGCAATGGGTACTGGAGCTGAATCAATCGGCAGCGGGTGATTGATCATTCCCAACTCAATAAGCAAAATTAATCGTTCGCCAATGCTCGCCATCTATCTCCCATTGTCCCACGCAAGGGCGGTGAAGCGTGCCGGATGCCTGTGCCTCGTTGCTAAAATCCAGTCGGCTGGAATTTGTCAACGCCTCACGCTCAGGGGTTTGCTATTTCCAGCAACCTGCTGTTGGAGCGTGCCTTCTTCGCTCGCCTCAATCAAGTTCGAGGGAGGATGGATGTTTGGATTTCTGTTGGTGCTGGGGCGGTTCCTTCAAATAAAGCTCTTGCAAGTCAGCGTTCCAACCCTCTCCTCTGGGTCGATGCCTGCTGGCGTGAGGGATAAGCTGCTTGATTTCTCTAGCTTTTTCGTCTCCCTCCCTGGAGTAGGCGACTACGACTTCTTTATCAAAGAGATAGTCCATAGGCAACTGCCTCCTACCATCAGCAACCAGATACAGGGTTCTTTTCTCTTGCTGAGTTCTGTCTAATGCTGCGAAAGATAGAGCATCGACGGGAGACTGGAGAATTACCACTCGCTCCACAGGGTCACCCTCAGACTTGCCCCTCTGGAATACGAACCAACTGCTGTGCCGCAACGTGTTGTCGGCATACCCCATGAATTGGTTGTCGTTGCCTCCTGCCGTTCCACATAAAAAAGCTCCTCCAACCTCCCTTTCTTTGGTTCGCATGAGAAATACTGCGTTTTGACTTGAGTCGGCATAAATTGCGCCCATCCTGTGGAGAGAGTCAATTAGATAGTCTGGGAGCTTCCGCTGGGATAGCAAGTAGTCTCTGACCCTTTCCCACTGACTCTCTTCTGGTTGAGGCGGCTTAAACTTGCTCGCCAAAGAAGTCTGGGCAAGAAAGATAGCTTCTAATCTCGCGTGGTGGGTCACAGCGCCAAGCATCCCCTCTGACCCAAAACGCTCGTTTAACCAGGCGAGAGCTTCCTTATAGGGGCATTGACGAATATGCATCACCAGGTCAATTGAACCGCCTCCACCCCGCGAAGTTGAAAAATCGTAAAATTTGCAGCCATCTATATTAATGTTGTGGTTGCGCCCCTTCCACCGATTTTTGTCAGAGTCAATATCAAGCCCCAAGTGCCATGCCACCTCTTCCAGTGGGAGGTCTCGTAGTTGGTCAGCAAGTGTCTTTAGCTTGGAGTTAGTTGCTTCTAACTGCTCAACTCTCTGTGCAAGAGAAGAAGCCGTCTGCTCCATCTCCTGAAGCTTTGTCTGGGCGTGCTCGCGATCGGCGGCTTTAGCTCGGAGTAGCTCTGGGTCTACCTCTGTTTCTAAATCTCGACCCTCGTTTACAATCTGGTAGAAATCTTTGATGTCCTGGTGCTGTGCAAGGCTGCCTTTAATTCCACGCTCCAGCCCCAGGTGTTGCACAGCGGCGTGATAGTCATCCTGGAACCTCCTCATCTTTTCCCTACCGCCGAACAAAGATTTACAGTTGAGTTGTCCGTTTTTGTCCAGGGGAACCAGATAGGCGTGAATGTGGGGGGTCATTTCGTCAAGATGCAGTTCCGCCCTGACGATACGCTCACCCCAGGTTTGATTGAGGTACTGCTGATTGGCAGTAAGCCATTCCTTTAATAAAGAGGGGTCGTAGTATCCGCCGCGCGTGGGGTTATCGGGACGAAAATATTCAGGGGATGCGGTCAACAACAGTTCTACACACCAGACGGCATCTGGCCGAATTTTCCGCTTCTGAGACGACGGGTTGATTTTATTTAGGACTAAATCTTCTAATTTTTCATTTGGGTCGTCACTGCCGATGAACCTGATATTCTGTACGGTGGGGTCAGCGTTCGGTGTCACTCGGGTTCTTGCACAATGACTGGCACTCCCGGCGAGATTCCCCCGCTTAAGTTTGGCAATGCGTGCGATCGCGTAAGGCATACTTTGATTATTGATCGGGAATCGCCCTCAAGGGGACGCCGCGCAGCGCGAACGCCACCTTTTTGTCCGAAATCGCCGTTCAGGTGATGAGGATGGGCGCAGCCCACCCCGCCGGGGCAAAAAGGTGTAGTGAGTACACCAATTTTTGGGCTACCCGAAACCCATTAGTGGTAGCTTCCGGGGGCTTCCGCCGCGCCTGAGACACTTGAAGATTGCGAAACACCCGTAAAAGAGCCATGTACAGGCGTTGATGTCTTTCGTTTAAGGGTATGAAAGAGGGTGTTTTTCGGGCAACTCAAGGTCAAGATTGCGCCATCTAAGGTCTTGATTGTGTCACTTTTGGGCGGTTTTTAATCCCTTAATTTTTTGTCAAAACGCCGCTAATCAACTTATTAGACTTTAATATACCTTGTTATACTATGCTTTTGACTCAATTTTGACACATTCTAGTCCGAGGATGACCCAATCTCGCCACAATGTTATTTCAGTTCAATATAGGTTCTTTTAGCATGAGGTCAAATTTTGTCGTTAAAAAGCCCTCAAGTGCGATTTGGCTAAGGGAAAGCATTCCGGCAAATGAATGGAGCACCTAGAAAAGCGCTGTTGCAATTTTTTTGAGGTAAAAGCCCAATAGCCCAGTCATGTCAAGGATTTTCGCTGTTGCAACTCGAGAACATCGCAGTTGCCCTCGCGGCGCTTGCTCCACCCTCAAGACACGTCGCATAATTAACGTATCGAGGGCGGTACGCACGAAGAACCCCCCTTCAGAGGTGCTGGCTCACTAGCGACTAGCGTTACCTTACCATTGGGAAAAGCGCTTGCTTAAATGGTCTGCTTCTGCTGTTGTTTGAGACGGGGGTGGATGTATCGATAATAGCTACCTGCATTGATTCCCAATGTCTCACAGATTTCCCCAACAGTTCTGTTTTTGTCTAAAGCCAGCTCAACGCCTGCTTGGATTTTGCGCTCACTAATCACTCGTCGCCTGCCACCCTTACGCCCACGAACACGAGCAGCTTCCAATCCGGCGAGCGTGCGTTCTCTGATCAGGTCACGCTCGAACTCCGCTAAAGCACAGAAGACGTGGAAGTAGAGTTTTCCAGTCGGAGTACTCGTGTCGATCGCTTCCTGAATCGACTTGAAGCCGATACCTCGGTTTTTCAAGTCCTCAACCGTTTCGATCAGATGCTTTAAGCTGCGTCCTAACCGATCGAGTTTCCACACCACAAACGTGTCCCCTTCCCGGCAAAACTCCAACGCCTGAGTTAGTCCAGGGCGATCGCTTTTGGTTCCACTAATTGTGTCACTGAAGATTTTTTCACATCCTGCACTCACTAGTGCATCAGTCTGTAAGTCCAGTACTTGCTCTGTAGTACTAACCCTAGCGTAACCTACTAGCATTGTTATCACTTTAACGACAAATTATCTCTGACTACTCTAACAGAACTTAAGAGTAAAGGGTTTGTGTGAATCTGATTGTGTAATGACAACTGTAAGAAAACAGGGAACGAAAACTCGTTGTTGTGGGGATTTTTGTGGGCAGTCTAACAGTACTCCACAACCGGACGTTTGTGTAAAAAACTAGACAAGCACCACGCACGAGCGCACTTCGAGAATATTCCTGCTTGGGGGTATGACAAAGTACGTGCAAATTGGGACACGTTATAAATTTTTGTAAAACTAATTGTCAAAACCCTTGATATACAGTCGTTTCACCACCTTCCGTTTTTAACGGGTGGGTGAAAAAACATTCCCAAAAATGATTGTTTACGGGCAAGTCGAGGGAGCTGAATGGGGTAGAGAGTTGATTGCAGCGTACCCAAGCTTTGAACGCCATATATCATTTATGGGCAAGTAAGTAAATTCAGAAAGGTGTTATCGTAACAACACTTCACAATGTGTCCTGTTTTGCATTTATTGTGTCATGCCCCCTGCTGGGGTAGTGGTATCAATTGCCTCGGTCAAGCTGCGGAAGCCTGCACCAATAGCATCAATCTTCTCCATAATGGTCAGCAGATCTTTGAGAGAGCGTGACAGGCGATCCAATTTCCAAACCACGAACACATCCCCTGATCGTAGCTGCTCAAGTGCCCGGTGAAGTTGGGGTCTGTCCCAGCGTCCCCCTGATGCCTTCTCTTCTAACACTCTGCCAATCCCTGCGGCATAAAGAGCCTCAATTTGAAGCGCACGATCTTGTCCATCCCCCCTGGACACCCGTGCATATCCAATGAGCATCTTGAAACCTTTGCCTAAACCCTAAGCTGAGTCAAGTTCTCGAAAATTCAAATTCCCAAAAGTTATATATTGATGTTAGTGGTACTCGACCTGAAAATATGCAAAACGTCAGAAAAATAGCATCATTTTTAAATTTTATGAGCGGATTTAGGTTTGTAGAATACTAAGATTGTCTTCTGAACTATTAGTCACGTAAGGACTCTTATAGTTCAATTTTTAATATTTTATAAGGAAACCTTGTAGTAATTATGCAATCAAACAATTCGAGCAATTCAAAATTGATAAGGATCGGTATATTTTATGATGGTAATTACTTTGCTAAAGTAAGCGAGTATTATAAACAGTACGATGCTAGAAAAGCAAGATTAAGTATTCGAGGCATTCATGATTTTATTAGAGAAAAAATAGGTGAATATGAAAATGATGGTGATTTCAAGTATTGTCGAATAGTAGAATCGCACTATTTTAGAGGACGATTTGATGCTTATAATGCAACACCTGAACAATTGAAAGGAGATAGAATTTTTGATATTGTTTTAATGAAGGAAGGTATTATTACGCATTTTTTACCTATAAAAAAGAACCAAGAAGACAAAGCTGAAGAAAAAGGAATCGATGTTTGGTTAGCACTTGAAGCATTTGAATTAGCCGTATATAAGCGTTTTGATGTACTTGCACTTATAACAGGTGATGGAGATTATGTTCCATTAATTCGTAAATTAAATAGTTTAGGAACAAGAGTAATGCTTATAGCATGGAGATTAACTTATCCTCAAACAGCTAATAAACCGCCAATAACAACTTCATATGATTTAGAACAAGAAGCCACATATTCAATAATAATGAATGAAGAAATTAAAAAAAATAGTGACGAAAAAGTAATAAATAGTTTATTTATGCAACCCCTTGAAACAAACCCAGACAATCAAAGATAATGAGGACAGGCTAACGCGGTTCAAATCAAGCTAGCAAGGTAAAAAGTGACTTTTCACGGTTCAAAGCTGCTACAAAACTCTTAACCTGTTCATAG
>DATNQL010000580.1:0-6894 GCA_036704025.1 Stenomitos sp. | reverse complement strand
GCCGCAACAAGGCGCGGACTCTAGCAAGTAACTCGCGCAGTTCAAAGGGTTTAACCAGATAATCGTCGGCACCCGCGTCTAATCCTTCTACTCGATCATTCAAGGTATCTTTCGCGGTGAGGAACAGTACGGGTGTCGTTCGCCCTTGCAAGCGCAACTGCTGGCAAATTTCCAAGCCCGACCGTTTTGGCAGCATCCAATCTAAAATCAGCAAGTCATAATCGCTGCCGGACGCTAACTCACTTCCTGTCGCCCCATCATAAGCCACATCAACCGCGTAACCTTCACGGTTGAGCACTCGACTCAGTGGTTCAGTTAGCTCAATTTCATCATCAACTAAAAGGATTCGCATTGTTTGTGAAGGCAGTCCAGAACCTTTTTGTCGTCCCGACGGCAATTTGTGATAAGTTGCCAATATTATAGGTAGCTCATGCTTCAGGCATGAATGCGCTACTTCAAATTGAGCCAATTTTCTATGCTGACTGTTGCATTACCCAAAGGCGCACTTCTGATCGATAGCATCAAGCTGCTACAAGCCGTCGGCTTAGATTTTAGTGCTTTTCTTGACTCCGGTAGCCGCCTACTCCAGATTCAAGACCCTAGCGGCACCGCCAAAGCCCTGCTGGTTCGAGCACAGGATGTTCCCGTTTATGTGGAATATGGTCAAGCGCAGTTAGGGATTGTCGGTTACGATGTTCTACGGGAAAAGACCTCTCAAGTCGCTCACCTCGCTGATTTACGCTTTGGTAAGTGCCGCATGTCGGTGGCGGTACGCGATTCCAGCCCCTATCGCAGTTCTGTAGAATTACCACCTCACGGTCGTGTTGCGTCGAAATTTGTACACTGTGCCCGCGAACACTTCAATCATTTGGATTTGCCCGTAGAAATTATTCCCCTCTACGGTTCTGTGGAACTTGGCCCGATTACTGGGATGTCAGAAGCCATTGTCGATTTAGTCTCGACCGGTCGGACTTTAAAAGAAAACGGTTTAATTGAAATTGACATCTTGTTTGAGAGTACGGCGCGGCTGATTGCTCATCCCCTCAGTTATCGCCTCAATACCTACAATCTCAGCCATTGGGTTGAGCAGTTGCAAGCCTTAACTTTGAGTGCAGTTTAATCGGGAATGGGGATTGGGGTGGAAACGGAGTACCGCAGCCAAAACAATTCCCCCATTACCCATTACCTAGGATTTCAAATCAATACAGTCTAATACAAACCAAAGCTCAGATGTTTCCAATGCTTTAAATCTCTTCAATCGTTTGGCACGGACGGTCAGACTGGCTCTTACAAAGACCTAGATAAGCTGTTACGCATTTAATTTGTATACCTTCACACCCCACACCCTACACCCCACACCCCTTTCAAAAATTTTTATATCCAATTTAGATGCGCCGCAGCTTACCGCTGACGCGATCGGGCTTTTGGCACACCAACCCTGGCTCTTTCCTAGCTTAGGCCCAACCGCCTTTTTACAGGTGGAAACCCCAGAGCAGCCGACTGCGAGATTCTATAACACGGTTGTCGGTCATTGCTTAGGACTGAGAGCAGGCTTTTTATCGGTTGATTTACTTGAGTCCTTGTTACCTAGATAACATCAAAAACGATAGCGTAGGCTACAAAATCTGCCTTTGGACAAAGGCTGAAACAGCAAGCATCAGCATAAGCTAAAGGGGCTGGTATTCACCGACTCAACGCATCAATAACAAGCGTAAATCACAATTAGACCTTCCATTTATTGCCCCTGAGAATTAACACCAAAATTTAGCAAGTCTGAATCATTGCTAAGAGAACAGTTTATTTCACTTTGTTCAAATCATCTATCAAAATACGGAGAATAGTATGGCTGACTTATCCAATTTCAGAGTTGCAGTATTGGCAACTGATGGGTTTGAAGAACCTGAATTAACAGAACCCGTGCGGGTACTCAAAGAAGCGGGTGCAAGGGTGGAAATTCTCTCGACTAAATCTGGAGAAATCCAAGCGTTTCGGCATCATGACAAAGGAATAACAGTGAATGTCGATCGCCTTATCGATGAAGCACAACCCAGTGAATATGATGCTGTCTTGTTACCCGGTGGTGCGCTCAATGCAGATACTTTGAGGATGGGGCCAAAAGTGCAATCCTTCCTACAAGAAATGCAGCAAGCGGGTAAACCCTTTGCGATAATTTGTCATGCACCGTGGGAATTGGTGTCTGCCAACTTGGTTCAAGGACGCACCTTAACCAGTTACTACACAATTCAAGATGACATTCGTAATGCAGGCGGTAATTGGGTGGATCGGGAAGTTGTAGTTGATGGCAACTGGGTCATAAGTCGTCAACCGGATGATATTCCCGCATTCAATCAGGAAATGTTGAATCTGTTTGCCCAATTCACACCGACAGCATCTGGCTCACGTTAATCGATACTTCGTCCACAACGGTTTTAGTTGTGAGTCGTGCGTTAAATCGTCCTCATCTACATTAGCGATCGTATTCAATTGAGCGATCGCTAAGTTTTTCATTCTCAGGTCATTTGCACCATTGCGATTCCGCCCTGAGAGATACAGCTTTATCCAAGGAGAAAAATAGTGATGCTCAACTTTAAAATACTCACTCCCGCTCTAATGGCGATCGCTTTATAGATGTCTCCTCCTTCCAGCGCCAAGCTCAACAGGGACAAGATCGAGACATAAAAGCATTTGCAGCTCAAACCGTGCCCATCCTTCAACAACACCTGCAACAGGCTCGCTCTATTGCTAATGCCAGGACTCAAACTAAAACTTCAAGTCCAACCAACGCCCGATAAGGCAGAAGCCCTCTACTCGAGTCTTACAAGCTATTGCCAATTAAAATAAAGGGTGCCCAGTAGTAGGGGTGAGAAAACTCAGAAACGCTCCTATTGGTTGAGGTAGTTTGTGAGTCTGTTTTAGGTATCGCTCCCAGGCTTGAGCGTTGTTCAGAATTATGTGTTGTTGATGAATTTCCATGTAATAGACTTAGCTGTGCTTGTCGCAGTGCTTCAGCTTTGGTGATGGGTGCAGTAGGGGTACCTTTGGCTAAGTTGCCGTAGAAATTCTGCATTAATAAACGAGTACTATCATCACTAACTGACCACAGAGATGCCATCACGGCTTTAGCCCCACTATTGAGAAAGTAGTAACTGATGCCGTTAATCTCGTTGCCGTCCTGTCCCTCTTTACCTAATGCTGTTTTGCAAGCTGATAGCACCACCAACTGAACATTACCCAAATCTTGCAATGTGGCAATCTCAGGAATCGCTAATTTCTCGCCCGTACCTAATAAGAGATAGGAGGCATCTGGACTACCAGGGACAAATTCGCCGTGAGTGGCAATGTGCAGTAGCTGGTGACCTGGCAAATTATCGCGCAATGCGCGAAAGTTAAAATCACGGTTGAGGAATTCTAGTCCGGGATAAATTCCCTGTGCCTCGTTGGGTTGTTTGCGGACAATGGCGTCTAATTCTGCGGGGACATTGGGTAAGGCATCAAAGCCAGCTACAGAGTTAGATAATCCCAGTGCTAAAACAGAAGTGTTTTGGGTTCCAGGGGGAATGCGATCGCGCATATCGGTTAAGTCAGCCGATAGGATAGTAGAGAGGGTGTAGTTCTCAACTAAATACTTCTCGCCATCAAATAGCGCACTCATGGGAATGTAGCGCGTGACGCGATCAAGGGCAAACACCAAGTTGTGAATTTTATTGCGTTTAAGTTCCGGTTCTAGGGGTTTAATCAAGCAGTCGTAGAGTTGTTTTCCAGTTGCTTTCAATTCATTTTGGCTAGAAATAGGACTGGCGAGTAACTGGCGGAATTTCAAGACAGTTTCTCTCAACTGTTGCTGCTTGACATTCCCCACTTCGGTTGTTTTTACGATACCTCCTTGTGCCGCCCACACGAGCCAAATTTTGTCCTCCAGCACTAAGGGATAAATCAGCACGGTACCGGGTTGGGCTTCGACAACAGCTTTGAGTTTGCTGACTTTACTGGGGTCAAAGAAGCCCTCATCTTGAGCACGGCGCGATCGCACTTCGTTTTCAATACTCTGAATTTTCTGATTAAATTCTTTAGTGAGGGCATCACGTTGATCCAAGAGTTGCGAAAGTTGAGAACAACGCGCTTGCTGGCATTGATAAATCTGCTGTCCCAAGGCAATTAAGCTGCTATCCGCTTGTTTAATTTGGGATTCGCTGGGAGAGAAGCCAACTTCAGGAGTTTTCCCTCTGGTTTTGGTAAAGTCTCGTATCTCCTGTACCTTCAACAGTTCCAAGACATCTTGGGCTTCCAAGATTCGCCCTTGGGAGAGCAACACATCAGCTAATTCGCGATAGGTATCTGCCGTTGTTTCTCCTTTTCGACCCGAGTACAGGAATGAGTTTTGTAACTGTGGGGGAAGTCCTTGAATTTTTTGCCGCACTTGCTCCACACCACTGACCGCCTGTTTGTAGTAGGCTATAGCGGTCGTCGGCATATTCAACTGGCGATAAATCCGAGCTAACCCTGTGTGAGCAGCAGAACCACTACCGGGAAGTTCTGGGGTGGGATTGGTTGCCAGTGCCGCTTGGTAGAACGAGATTGCCTGCTGTAGCTGTCCCGATTTGCGGTAGAGATAGCCAAGTTGCCCTAAGTCACCAGATTCAAATCCTCGGTTTTTCAGGCTTCTGTCGATAGTTAGAGATTCCTCCATCGCTGCTATAGCCTTGGGATAGTCCTGCAAGCCAGCATAACCACTACTCAGAACACCCAGCGCAAAACTTTTCATCACTGGACTTTGGCTAGCCTCGAATGCCACTGCGGCTTGTTGCGCAAGTTCAATGGTTTTTTGAGCATTTCCTTGCTCGTAGTAAATGCCGCCTAGCATCAGCAATGTCATCCCTTCAAGTGGCTTACTCTGCGTTTGCCTTGCAATGGCTAGGGCTTGTTCGTAAAACGAGATGCTTTTGGGATAGTCTCCCAGGCTGCTGTAAGTACTGCCTAGACTCAAGAGTGCCAGTATTTCCGCCATGGAAAGATTAATACCCTTAGCAATTGCTAAACTTTGTTCGGCTGTTTCAATTGCTTTCGGATATTCCCTGAGTTTTTGGTAAGACAGACTCAAATAAGCGAGTGCAAAGGATTCTAGGAAAAGGTTTTTGGCTTCCCGTGCCATTGCTAATCCTTGTTGCTCCAACTCCAACCGTTTGTGATAATCCTCCCGCACCGAAGAATAAGCCTCCCCTAACAAGACTAAGGAAAGCGCTTCCAGGTCACGACTTTTAAAGGTTTGTCCGTTGGTGGAGCGTTCGCCGCGAGCAATGGCTAAAGATTGCTGACTCAACTCCAGCGCTTTCTCGGAGTCCCCTTGCGCCGTGTAAGCCGCAGCGAGAGTCCCCAACGACCGACCCTCGCGTTCTAGGTCTTGTGTTTCTCGCGAAATTACCAAGGCTTGCTCAGAGAGTTCTATCGCTTTCGGCAAGTTTCCGATGTAGTTGTAAGCGGTACCAATACTCCAAAGAGCTTCTCCCTCACCTTTGCGATTTTTGGTTTCCTTGGCAATGGCTAAGGCTTGCTCAAAGTATTCAATGCTTTGCTGCCAATCTCCTACATGACCGCCATAAAGCCAGCCCACCCGGATTAGGGTACTTCTTTCCAACTCTCTATCTTTACTTTCCTGTGCAACTTGGAGTGATTGTTTATAGTAGGCAATGGCTTTCTGGTCATCTTTTAGATCATGAAACGTATCACCTAGATTAGTAAGAATTTTTGTTTGAGATTCCCAGTCTTTAAGCTCCTGTGCGATAACGAGTGCAGGTTGAAAGTAATCAATGGCTTTTTGATAGTTCTGCAATTTATCGTTAGCTAAACCAAGGTTGAGCAAAGCAGTGAGTTGATCGGGACGATTTTGAGTGTCTTGGGCAATTACTAAACTTTGCTGGAAGTATTCAAGGGATTTTGGGTAGTCTTTTAAGGAATCATGATAAACCGAGCCTATACTATTGAGGATGCCAGATTCTTCTTCCCGCTTTTTGAGTTCTCTCGCTATAGCTACCGCTTGCTGATAGTATTCAATGGCTTTTGGGTAGTTCTGCAAATTATTGTTAGCTAAGCCCAGATTGAGCAAAGCATTGAGTTGAGAGGGACGATTCTTAATGTCTTGAGCAATCACTAAACTTTGCTGGAAGTATTCAAGGGATTTCGGGTAGTCTTTTAAGGAATCATGGTAAACCGAACCTATACCATTCAGAATGTCCGATTCCTCATCGCGCTTTTGGGTTTCTCGTGCTACAGTTACAGCTTGCTGATAGTATTCAATTGCTTTTGGGTAATCTTGTAGGCGCTTGTAAGCTTTAGCTAGACCGTAAGCTAGAATTTTAAATTCACTTTCGCGGTCTTTGAGTTCTCGTGCAATGACTAGCGCCTGTTGAGAAGTAGCAATTGTTTTTGGATAGTCTTTCTGTTCATAATAAGTATCCGATGTACTCATCAACACGTTTAAGTCACAATCGCGCTTGTTAGTTTTTCGCGCAATTTCTAAGGCTTGTTGATAGTAACTCAGGGCTTTAGGATAGTCCTCCATCAAATTTTCATACGCTGCACCCAAAGCATATAAATTGTTAGATTCGCAATTGAGCTTGGCGTTTTCTAAATTAATGAGAACAGCTTGCCGATGGGAATCAATAGCTTGCTGCTCGTCTTTTTGGGACTTGTAAATTTGAGCTAGGGAGAACAAGATGGATTTTTCGCGATCGCGATTCTTGATTTCCCGTGAAATACTTAAAGCTTGCTGATAATAATCAAGAGCTTGTTGGTCTTGTTTTAAGGAATCATGGTAAATATCACCAATTCCCTTGAGCATAGATGATTCTAAATCACGGTCTTTTGTATTCCTCGCAATTTCCAAAGCTTGTTTACCAT
>DATNQL010000579.1:0-10343 GCA_036704025.1 Stenomitos sp. | reverse complement strand
GCTACAAATCACTCTCCGCGTCCCCGCGTCTCTGCGTCTTCTCGATGATCGGTACATACCCCACCCCAACCGGAGCTTAGCCCAGGGAAGTGGGGTTCTTTCATCCTTCATCTTTCACACTTCATACTTCATGGGTCATCTGCTCAGCCGTGACACAGTTCGTGTTAAGATCCATGTCAATTCTGAAAACTGTGTTGGAAAGGAAAGATTTAAACATGGAAGCTGCAATGCTCTTAGCCAAGCTGCCAGAAGCTTACGCCATCTTCGACCCCATTGTAGATATTCTCCCGGTTATCCCTGTGTTCTTCTTGCTGCTGGCTTTTGTCTGGCAAGCGGCTGTGGGTTTCAGATAAAAAATCCAAAACTCCAAAATTCAAGAGGGGCATCTTTTTGTAGATGCCCCTCTTGGTGAAAGTTCTTACAAAATATTTACTTCCGTCCGCCGATCGCCTTTTGAAAAGCCGGTCGCTCAGAGATACGTTGAATATAGTCCACAACCGCTGGGTATTCGCTCAGATCGAGCTTCAACATCAGCGGAATATAAGCCAAAATTGACCCAACCGCTATATCGACTACGCTCAACTGATCTCCCAGCAAGAAGGGTTGTTTCGCCAAGATTTGATTGAGTGGTGTCATCAGCTTAGGCATTTCCCGCTCTCGGTTCGCTTCGACAAAAATTCCCGGTCCTAAGGTGGCATTGCCGAACATAATCCATTGGTTAATTTTGGCTTGTTCTTCGAGAGAAGACGGTAGATTGCCGTACTTTTGAGCCAGATAGAACAGAATTGCGCCCGATTCCCACAACTGAAAGTCTCCATCGACAATCGCTGGAACTTTTCCGATGGGGTTAATCGCCAAATATTCGGGTTGCCGATGTTCCCCAGCTTGTAAATCGAGCAAGATAAATTCGTAGGGGATTCCTAGCTCTTCAAGGTACCATTGGACAATAGATGCCCGACTCCGAGCACCGCCATAAAGTTTCAGCATTACGGTAGTCGTTTAAAGGACTTTATGAGTATACTCGTGCTGTTTGACATCGTCTTCTTGGCGGACGACTCGCGTCTGATTCAACACCCGTTTACGTTCTGTAGAGTAGTTGAAGTCATGGCGTGTCGTGCCTAGGGGAATGTGGGTTTGAGCCTCTGCTCGGCTTTGGTAAGTGCGTGCCGCCGCGATTGCTCGTTCGGCGAAATCATCACAAAACTGAGACTCAGGAGGAAACTCAGCAGGTTTTTTGAGAGAATTGTCTGTGAGCAGCTCACCGAGGGTCGTTCCACAAGCTAATGAATAAGATGTCGCAATTCCCTTTAAAATAGCTTCTAGAGCTGCTGAGGGGATCGGCTCAATCACTTTGACTTCGTGAACTTCACCATCCTCTTTGATAAAGCAGGTGGCTAAACCCACAACCAGATAGCTATCGGTTGAAACATCAGGGGCCTGATCCAAAGACATTGCAGCTACCATAAGACTCTTTTTTAGTTAATTGAGTTAACGAGGAAAAAACCAACCCATCAAGGGCTTCGGTTGCATTCTACCAGCATCTACGATTTCAGTGGGAGAGGGCGACGGATGCCAGGGTCAGCCAGTGTGGGCAGTAAAGATTTGTTTACCCTCCCTCCGTGTTTTCCTCTCTTCTGTGCTGGCTCTGCGTCTTCCCAGCTTGTGCCAATTACTCAAGGTTCACATAGGAAGGCGGTTTTCCGAACACAAGGCAGAGGGAATTGAAAGTGCCTTTACGTTAGGCTTCAGGAAATCAGCCCATGGGGCTTGTAGAGTTCTGAAGACACTGCCAAACGTCAAGAAGCGTCTCGCTGCTTTTTTCACAACATCAAGACGCCTAAGCAAGTGACACACTTAGACCAAACAGCAGGGTGCTGCAAGCCATAAGGTTGATGATAGATAGGCCGCAGGTACTGTTGAGGACGATATGAACGCTCATGCTTTTGTAAACCAGGAAGACCAAAATAGACAATGGTTCCCCATGCCTCGTCAAGAAAGACGTTTGGCTTCAGTCCAACGCATATCGGGAAGAGGTTGTCAACCGTCCGATCAAAGCTTACGCGCCTCGGCACATCGCAAAGCGAAGCAGGGAGATTACATGGGTGCGATCGCATTACTCACCCAATTAATTACACGTCACCCCAAACATGCGATTGACTACAACAACCGGGGATTAATTTACTTCCAAAGTGGTCAAGGAGAAAAAGCCTTGGCTGATTATAACAAGGCGTTGCAACTGAATCCCGAATTGGATAGTGCTTACAACAATCGCGCGAATTACTATGCCTCGAATGGCAAATTAGCAGAAGCGCTCACGGATTATGAAACAGCCCTTGATTTGAATCCCGGCAATACTCGCACTTGGATTAATCAAGCCATCACGTTTCGCGAACTGGGGCTATATGACTTAGCCTTAGAAAACCTCGATATGGCTTTAATGCTGGGAGGCTTAGAAGAGAATATCTATGCCGAACGAGGTCGAACTTACCATCTGCGTGGCGACTGGAATTGTGCGATCGCCGACTATCAGCGTGCTCTCTCTACCATGGCAGTATCTGGTTTTATGGGTCGTTTGTATCGGAATGTGGAAAGCTGGATGAATGAGCTATTCAAGCCACTCAGTGCTTGAATGTAAACATCCATGGGGGGAAATAGACAACATAAATACTAGGGTGTCGCCCCATCTTGCCTGCTTGGCTTAGCGTGGATTAACCATGGCTACCCACCTTCCCTAGTTGTCTTCCTTGGGGGTTTGATCTTGTAAGACAACCGGATGTTGATTTTGGTCAACGCGATAGCTCTGTTCTTGCATAACGCTCTTGGTTTGTCTAGAGTCAAAAGTGCGACCAAAGTCAGCCCGTAATCCCTGAACCCGCTCCTCTGTGCGCTTCACTTCTGTTCGTACTTCTCGCAGCTTGGCTTGCTGTGATAGGTGATAAGGCAACAGTTTTACTAATCCGGCGATTGCAGCGGTACATAGCACCAAGTTTACAACCAACCTAGCGGTTGTTTCACCGACAACAGTTTGATGAGAGTGACGGCGCTGACGGCGTTGAGTCCGATGAGCCATCCGACGGGTTTCTACAGGTTGCTGAGTGGGTGTAGGCGGTTGGAATGCGTTCATGGTGTACGTGAATACCGTGCTGGCGATCGCTCGCCGAAGACTCTAGGATAGCGTTTTGAGCATACACTCCTGTTGTGATCCAGCTACTTTGTCTTTTACGGTCAATTCAGAGCCAAGCGACAAAGAGCCTATCAAAGGCAGTGGCACGCCGATGTTATCAGATAATTTACAGCACCTTGCTGCAATTATCAGGAAAACTTAAGGGCTTGCCCATAGCGCCAGAGCGTTGTCCGGGAGTTCAGTGCTAAATTTTGAACTCTCGCTACGTTAAGAAACTTCTATCTTAAGCCCTTAACAGTCTATCGCTTGCCTGAAGATAAGCTCTTTGTCGCTTCAGGGCGGCAACTCTACTTGTAGAGTTCTGTCGCCAACCGGAAGGCCAAGATTCCGGGGATCAAGGCTACAACAAGAGCCACGAAAACTTGGGTATCTGATAATGCCATTTTGAATATCTCCTGATTTCAAGGGTAATCACCCATTAATTTGCGCCAAATCGACTCCCAGCGAAATATCTTGTTACAAGATGCAATATAAATCAGGAGATATTCAACCGTATCGGTTGAATATCTTCGATTGACCCAGGACTGTCGTTGAGCCAAAAATCCCATGGAGCGAAGCCTGTGGGAGGGTCAAGGTTCGGCAAGAATGACGACAAGAGGTTAAGCTGGGTGAAGGAAAGCTTGTTTTTGGCACACTTTGAGCCGTGTGTGCCCCTTAGAAAAAGTTAGTCATTCTCCGTTTTGCATAACTTTTAATGCTAGACCAAATTTTTAACTCCCCTTTCGATGTTGGACTAGAAGCTCCAGTGGTGCTGCTGATTCTCATTGCCCTAGAGGCAGTCCTCAGCGCGGATAATGCGATTGCCTTGGCGGCGATCGCCAGTGGGTTAGACGACCCCAAGCTTCAGCGTAATGCTCTCAATTTAGGCTTAGTCGGAGCCTACATCCTGCGAATTAGCCTGATTCTCACAGCCACTTGGGTGGTGCAATTCTGGCAGTTTGAACTCCTGGGAGCCGCTTATCTCCTCTGGTTGGTTTTCGAGCACTTTACATCCGAAGAGGATGAAGAACATCACCATCACGGGCCTCGATTTACCTCCGTGTGGCAGACTATACCCATTATTGCGGTCACCGATTTGGCCTTCTCTCTGGATAGTGTGACCACGGCGATCGCCATTTCCGATCAAATCTGGCTGGTTCTTGTCGGTGGGACAATTGGTGTGATTACCCTACGGTTCATGGCAGGGTTATTTATCCGTTGGCTCAAAGAATATACCTATCTTGAAGATGCTGGCTACATTACCGTTGGGTTTGTTGGGTTGCGCCTTTTGGTCAGAGCGATTAAACCGGAATTAGTCCCGCCTGAATGGTTGATGGTTGCCGCGATTGCCTTGGTGTTTATGTGGGGATTTTCCAAGCGCACCCAAGTTGAGTTGCTGACAGACACTCAGAAGGTGGAATTACCCACCCAGAATGAGTTTAAGGAAGCTGAAGAGGTCAGTGAGGTAAGATAGCCAAAGTTTAAGGGCACGACATCGTCGTGCCCCTACCCTGTTAAAAATCAAGCGAGACAGAATTACTCGTACAACCAGGGTGTTAAGGTCGGTTGCCAGTTGGCGAGTTCCTCGTCCTTAAACCAGAGGCTAATCTCATGCTGAGCTGTCTCCGGAGCATCTGAACCATGAATGAGGTTACGACCGACTGTGACGCCATAATCGCCGCGAATCGTACCCGGTTCAGCATTGAGGGGGTTGGTGGCACCAATGATCTTTCTTGCTGAGGCAATCACACCATTTCCTTCCCAAACCATTGCCACCACCGGTCCAGAGGTGATGAACTCGACGAGTCCAGGGAAAAAGGGTCGTTCTTTGTGAACGTCGTAGTGTTTTTCTGCAAGTTCCTTGCTCACACTCATCAGCTTTAGCCCAACCAGAGTAAAGCCTTTTGCCTCAAAACGCCGGATAATTTCACCCACAAGGTTACGCTGTACGCCATCCGGCTTGATCATAAGAAATGTGCGTTCCAAGTTTCTCTCCTCAATTTTTTCAACAAATCACCAAACCCAGATTAGACCAGAAAGCTACCAAGCACCCAATCCTTAATCATTGGCTGGGGGTTATGGAATCGATGGGGTATGATATTAAGTCTGGCTAATGCGCCTAATCAACATTTCTCAGCGTCTCCATGTTCTGTCCCAACTAGGACTATTCCAGCAGACAGGATAGGATTCCTATTGGCTTAGGGAGCTTGGTGACGTTCCATTGCCAACTCAATCAA
Organism: Stenomitos sp.; assembly: GCA_036704025.1. GTDB lineage: Bacteria > Cyanobacteriota > Cyanobacteriia > Cyanobacteriales > Coleofasciculaceae > Allocoleopsis. Next base: position 4,943 of record DATNQL010000579.1, on the reverse strand, counting down.
TTGGTTGACCAATTGTGGGAAAGGAATCCCTGTCGCACCCCATAATTGAGGGTACATACTGGTAGCCGTAAAACCGGGCATGGTGTTGATTTCGTTAATTAAGACTTCTCCCGTCTCTTCAATGTAAAAGAAGTCCACTCGTGCTAACCCGGCGGCATCAACGGCAGCAAAGGCTTGAAGTGCCATTTCTTGAATTTTGGTGGCAACGTGATCGGGTAGAGCCGCTGGGATGAATAAGTCCGCTTGTCCTTCGGTGTATTTGGTTTCGTAGTCGTAAAAATCACTGTTATAAGTAATTTCCCCAATCACGGAGGCTTTAGGCTGGTCGTTACCCAACACTGCACACTCGACTTCCCGCGCCACCACACCGGCTTCTACGATGATTCGTCGGTCATAGCTCGCGGCATTATCCAATGCCGCTTCTAATTCAGGACGCGATCGCACTTTAGCAATTCCCACCGATGACCCTAGGTTAGCCGGTTTGACAAAACAGGGATAGCCTAAGGTTTCCTCAATTTGGTCGCAAAGTTTGGGGAAGACACAGGGATTTGACCAAATCTGGGAACGGTTCACCGCCATGTATTTAACTTGCGGCAACCCAGCTTGAGTAAATGCCATTTTCATGGCAATTTTATCCATGCCTAGGGCTGAACCTAGGACACCAGAACCCACAAAGGGAACTTGCATTAATTTCAGTAAGCCTTGAATTGTGCCATCTTCACCATTAGGACCATGCAGGATAGGGAACCACACATCCACTTCAGACCAACTGATATTTTCACCGACGCGACTCAATTTAGAAGCACTAACGGCAGTGGGTAAAATCTCACGGCTAGTTGAGGAAGACGGAGAATCAGCGGTTGAAGTGGGAAGATATCCCTCTTTAGTACCCGTTAATGGCAAAGCCTTACCCGATTCCAGGACGTGCTGAGCCAGTTCTCCCGATTGCCAGATGCCATCTTTTTGGATGTAAACTGGCAGCAGTTCGTAGTGATTGGCGTTGTGGTCAGAACTCAGGGCTTTGGCGATCGCCCGTGCTGAACTGATAGAAACTTCGTGTTCCCCGGAACACCCCCCAAACAGCAAACCGACCCGTATTTTTGCCATGAATCATATCTCCAGCACTCCTCTTCGCAGATAGCCTATCACAGCAAGCCGGCTTCGAGGTTTGCCCTCACCGATTACCCATTACCGATTACCCGTGTTGAAGATATGCAAGTTCCAGAACAGCTTACCCTCAGCTATCTCTTCAATCGGGTAGCCCATGCTGATGAGAATTGCGCCTCCGAGAACGACGCCCATTGACATACCATTTATGCCATTGGTTAGAGCTACGAATCGCCAAAAACAGCAATAGTAAAGCGATTAATCCTCCAGACTTCGGCGCATCAAAGGCAAAAATTACCAACGCAATGCACAAGACATCTTGAATAAAAACGACCCATAACGGCAAGCCTCGCAATCGGAAGAACCATCCCACTTGTACAAGCTGAAGTACAAACGCCAATAAGCTGCCGACAATGCCAACTATCCAGATAAATGGTTCTGGCGCTGCGGCTAACTGAGCCACTGAAATACCCATAATGGCTCCAACCAGAGGGCTTAAGAGAAGTTGGACTATTTGTAATACTCGCTGCCCTAGCAGTTTTTTGGAAGCCAATAGCTCAAATAAAGCCCAACTCGTTAGGATGCCCACTAAAACGGAGGGATGAATCCGAGAGAGTAGAGGGATATGATACCAGAGGTTATCACTCTGCAATAAGCCAATCAGGAGAAGAGGCAGGGCAATTCTCATTCCTGCTGATGCTGAAGCTGAGAGTGCAGCGAGGAGTTCAATCATTGTTGCCTGATGCCTGTGATAAAACTGCGGGGGCTACTCTCAACGTTAACCTACCCATATTTGAACGTCTGCTCTAATGGGGTTGAAAGGCAGCCGAGTCAGAACAAAAAACTATCTATCCTAGTATAGTTGCTAATTTTATAATCGTGTTTTTTTTTGATAAATCCAGAATAGTGAAATTTTTCTTTTCAAAACAGAAATGGCCAGACCGAATGTTTCCATTTTGTTACATTTTTGGTTGCTCAATGTCTACCGAAGTGAGGGGGTTTAGGGGAGCTATAGTGTCACCTCGCTGCACTAGTCCGATTGGGTATCACCCTAAACGCCTCGCAGGTATGAGTGCCTGATGCACAACCCAATCCTAAAAAATGTAACAAAATATACAATTTACGTGCTTTCGACTAATTCTTTAGAAATAATGAAAGTAAGCACTGTTTCACCTGATAGTTTTCTCTCCTAAGTTAGGAGAGTGTAGAAAAACCATTTGACCCGAATCACAGGCGATTTATCGCGTCTTACAAGCTTTGTGTAATACAAATTAATCACTCATTCATAGGGTGGTTTAGTTGTTCGATATCTTCTATTTCGAGAAGATGTTGATGTAATACGTACCTGGCTTGCCATTTGCTCTTGAAACTCTTGAGCTAAAGTCGCTGATCAAAAATAACTTCATCCTTCGGTGTAGTAAAACGTCATTTCTCTAAAGAGTGTTTGAGGAAGGTGGTTTAAGTTAGATTTTGCAAGCAACTAAGGCGAAAAGTTCGAGGCGCAACAACTTTTTATTTGACACAAACAGCGCCATACCAACCCCATTACATAGTAGGAGAAAATCAGAATGTCTGATTCATTGTTTTCTGATGCCAGCAAACGCTTAGAAAAAGCACTGAAATATGTATCACTTTCTGAGGATGTAACGGAATCCTTAAAACACCCAAAATCGAGCTTAAGTGTTTCAATTCCAGTCCGGATGGATAATGGGAGTTTGAAGGTTTTTCAGGGGTATCGGGTACGCTATGACGATACGCGAGGGCCAGCTAAAGGCGGTGTACGATATCATCCCAATGTTTCACTCGATGAAGTTCAATCGTTAGCCTTTTGGATGACCTTTAAATGTGCTGTTCTTAACCTTCCCTTTGGTGGAGGAAAGGGTGGAATTACCGTCGATCCGAAGGCACTATCTAAGTTTGAATTAGAACGATTGACGCGTGGATATATTGATGCGATCGCCGATTTCATTGGCCCTAATGTAGATATTCCCGCACCGGATGTTTACACCAATGCCATGATTATGGGTTGGATGATGGATCAATACAGCATTATTCGGCGTCAAATTACTCCTGCTGTGGTCACAGGTAAACCCCTAACAATGGGAGGCAGTGTGGGACGTGAGAGCGCTACCGCAACGGGTGCTTTCTTTGTGATTGAATCCATGCTGCCAAAATTTGAAAAAGCTCCGCAGGAAACAACAGTTGCGATTCAAGGATTTGGTAACGCTGGTGGCATCTTAGCCGAACTTCTGTATCAATCTGGGTATAAAGTTGTTGCCGTCAGCGATTCTCAAGGAGGAATTTATTCCAAACAAGGGCTAGATATTCCCCATATCCGAGAGCATAAAGCCTCAGGAAATGGCATTAAATCTGTCTACTGCAAGAGTAGTGTTTGTAATCTTGAAGACCATGAGTTACTAACCAATGAGGAAATTTTGGCTTTAGATGTAGACGTTCTGATTCCCTCCGCCTTGGAAAATCAAATTACTGAAGACAATGTCCATAACATCAAAGCTAAATTTATCTTTGAAGTGGCAAATGGTCCTACTACCTCTGCGGCTGACCAAGTTTTGGAAGACAAAGGAATCTATGTTTTTCCTGATATTTTAGTCAATGCAGGAGGCGTTACTGTTAGTTATTTTGAATGGGTACAAAATCGGAGTGGACTATATTGGACGCTCGATGAAGTGAATCAACGACTAAAACAGAAAATGGTCGAAGAAACTCAAAAGATTTGGTCAATTTCTCAGGAATTCGGAATCTCGATGCGAACGGCGGCTTATGTTCATGCCTTGAATCGACTGGGAGAAGCACGGACGGCTAAAGGGACAAGAGATTACTACGTCAATGGACGAAAATCTTAGCTCCCTGATTGGCTAAGATTGTGCATCAATGATGTGACCAGCCAGGGACTTAGGTCTCTGGCTGATGGCTTAAGTTTTCTAAAAAACACTACGAGACGTGTCTTGAAAGTCTACTTTCATCATTGGGGAATGGAGTGGGATGCGAGGTGTTATCACGCAAAAATGATGGATAATCTGGGAAAAGATAGCTGCTTAACCAATAAATGTGACGTTGAATACATAGTTAGCCCTGATCATCCCACCTCACGAGGTTCCTATGTCAGAAAGAGCAAGATCAATCGCCATCCATGCATCTGATGCACCGACAAGAACTAAGCCCTCGAACTATCCTGAACCGTTCGCGTCGCGCATGATGGGCAGGGAAAAGCGTCCACTTGGCGACCTGTTTGACCTCACGAACTTTGGCGTCAACCTCACACGTCTGGCTCCCCAGGCAATTTCCGCCCTTCGTCACGCCCACACCAAGCAAGACGAGTTCATCTACATCTTGCAGGGGCACCCAACGCTACACACCGACGAAGGTCGTACACCACTCTCTCCAGGCATGTGCGTGGGCTTCAAAGCGGGCACCGGCAACGGACACCATCTGATCAACGAAACTGATGAGGATGTCCTGTACCTCGAAATCGGGGACAGAACACCGGGAGATGAAGGAAACTATCCCGATGATGACCTCAAGGCTCTGCTGGAGGATGGCAAGTGGAAATTTGTCCACAAAGACGGCACTCCATACTAAGCTGTTAGGCATTTAAAACAACTAGGGCGTGTTTTCTTGCTCCGTAGATCCCCCTAAATCCCCCTTAAAAAGCTATGCATTACTCGCATCTTTCTTAACAATTGATAAAGCCCAGGTAGTAAGGCTTTTGAACCAAGCGCTTGATAGTTCTTCACAAACCGGGGTTGGAGGTGAGAGGAGTGTAGAGGTACTCCAGAGGAACAGCACCGATGACAACCTACCTGGTTTGCCCAATT
>DATNQL010000578.1:0-5196 GCA_036704025.1 Stenomitos sp. | reverse complement strand
GGGTGATAAGCTCCCATGAACACTATCTATCCAAAACCGCGAAAATATTTACGTCCAACAGCGCTGTTGCTTTCAGCCTTACTAGGAGTGCCCTTCTTTGCGGGTTGCGCCAGTGACACAAGAACAGCACCACCCCCACCGATTGATGATACCCGGAGCGGGTCACAAACCTATCCAGCTCCAGCCAACTCACCCCAGGCGAGGAAAGGAATTTCAACCGGGCAAAAAGTGGCTATCTTAGCTGGAGCTGCCGCACTTTACTACCTCTACAACCGACACAAAAACAAGCAAGAGCAGGGAGCGCAGGGTAAGTACTACCTTTCCAAGAATGGGCGCGTTTACTATCGCGATGCCCAAAATCGTGCTCACTGGGTAACACCACCGCCCGGTGGAATCCAAGTACCAGAGTCTGAAGCACAGCAATACCGTGACTTCCAAGGATATAACAATCGACCCACAGGTCGCGACTTAACGGATCTAGTGCCATCAGGAGCACAGTAATTATAGCTAACACCAAATTTCGAGATCAGCGACGCCAAAAACGAGAAAAGTTCCACGGCGAAAACCAAAGCAAAACGGAGATTAATTATGGTGGATGGATTTTTTAGAAAGGTAATAGATTCGGTCACTGGAGATAACGAGCAAGTTCAGGAAGAGGGTGACTACTATCAGCAGGCTCGCCCCGCCAGTGAAGACCCCTATGGTGACCCAGCCGATGGCAACTATGGGCAATTCGGAGATGTTCGCCCCGCTAGCGAAGACCCCTATGGTGACCCAGCCGATCAGGAAAACTATTACTAAGCTGTGACGCATTTAAGAAAGCCTATTTCCACACCCTACACCCCACACCCCACACCCCTTATGACAATTTCGCTATGGCAATTGAGCTGCACATCAGCTTAATGCAGAGGCATAGTGTTAGGGATTAGTCATGGGTTTAGGCTGAGAGTTAGTTACCAGGAGTAGTACAAGAGGCAGTAGAGGAGGAATCTACTGCCTTTTTTCTGGGATTAACCAAAAACCTGATTCGCTTGGCTGTAAAAAAAGCTGCCACTGAGGTTCAACTCGGTGACAGCATCACTGTTTGTCTATAGCGACCAAAGGTTTTACAGGTCCTTTAAGTAAGCTTCCAACGCTTCCGTTGCTAGCTGAGTCATCGTCTTCCCATGCTTGGTAGCTGCATCCTTGAGCCGCTTGTAGAGTTCATCCCGCACACCAACCCGATAGCGTGTTTTTCCAACCACAATAGGTATTGCTGAGGGTTCTGGCTTAATGACTTCATTCACTAAACCCGTATCGGATTGAGAATCGAGCTTGGGAGACTCATACTCAACCGTAAATTGGCGAATAGCCTCAAAACCGACGCGATCGCAAAAATCACCGAACTTCTCTCCGGCTTGACGCTCTTTCTTAAAAAAGACGAAAATTGGCTCTAAGAACAATTCCAGCTCATGAATAGGCATCCGATCCACATAGGCTTGTGCCAACCGTGTCTGATCAGGTGAACCTCCTAGCCACACTTGATAACTCTCCGGCGCACTCCCCACAAAGCCTAACTCTGCCATATAGGGGCGAGCGCAACCATTAGGGCAACCGGTCATCCGCACGACAAAATGCTCGTTTTCTAAACCTACTTTGTCTAAAAGCGCTCGAATTCGCTCGATGATGCCCGGAATTGCTCGTTCTGACTCCGTAATGGCTAAGCCGCAGGTTGGGAGGGCTGGGCACGCCATGGAATAACGGACTAAGGGTTCAATGGCTTCAGGAGAAATTTGGATGCCATGTTGCTCCAGAAGCTGCTCGATCGCCTGTTGCTGGGAGGGTTCAATGTCATAAAGGATGATATTATGATTGGCGGTCAGCCGCATCGGCAAGGCATATTGCTGAATAATTTCTCGCAGTGCTGATTTGAGACGAAAGGTGCCTTCATCTTTCACCCGACCATTATCAACAGAAATTCCCAAAAATAGTTTGCCATCTCCCTGTTCATTCCATCCCAGATAGTCCTGGTATTTGAAGGCAGGTAGGGGTTTGTAGGGGGCAATTTTCTTGCCGAAATATTCCTCAACTTTGGCGGTGAACTTTTCCACACCCCAATTATGGAGGAGGTATTTCATCCTGGCATGACGGCGATTGGCGCGATCGCCATAATCCCGTTGCGTGGCTACAATCGCCTTAACTAAGTCGTAGACGTCTTCCTTCGATACATAGCCAATTGCGTCTGCCATCCGGACAAACGTATCTTCTTTATTGTGAGTGCGTCCTAAACCGCCACCAGCCAGAACATTAAATCCCTCTAGTTTTCCCTTTTTATTGGTAATGACGACGAGGCTGACATCTTGAGTGTAGAGGTCAATCGAGTTATCCCCCGGTACCGTCACCGCAATCTTAAACTTCCGGGGCATGTAATGTTGCCCGTAAATCGGTTCCTCTGCATCGGGTAAGTTGCTTCCGTTGATATTGCGTTCTCGCGCCGCCTTCACTTCCGGCGCTTCCTCTGCACTGATTACCTTTTCGCCATCCAGCCAAATCTCGTAATAAGCACCCGTCTGAGGGGTGAGCAAGTCGGCAATATGATTGGCATACTCCCAGGCATACTGATATTCAGGCCGATTTTTATAGGGTGCAGGGGGAGCCATGATATTGCGGTTTAAGTCACCACAAGCCCCCAAGGTTGACCCCATGTTGCGGATAATTGAGGCGAATACGGTTTTAAGATTCTTCTTGAGAATGCCGTGAATCTGAAAGCCTTGGCGAGTCGTCGCCCTCAGGGTTTGGTTGCCATATTCTTGGGATAGGCGATCCAGGGTAAGATACAGCTCTGGAGGAATGAACCCGCCTGGACTACGGGTCCGTAGCATGAACTGATAGTCTTTTTCCTGACCTTTGGTTCGATTATCCCGGTTGTCCTGCTGGTAAGAGCCGTGAAACTTGAGAATTTGAATCGCATCTTCTGTGAAGTGCGTGGTGTCTTGCAACAGCTCAGTAGCTACCGGTTCACGCAAGTAGTTGCTGCGCTCTTTGAGTCCTTCATTCTTAGATCGTTTTTGCACTGAGGGGGAAGTCGGAGAGTTAACCATTGGGGCTACAAGTCAGAACGGATGAATTTTATTCCGGTTAATCGGGCGGGATTACGGTAAATAATCTATCTTAATCTTATCTTTGATGAATCTCAGCTTAGCTTTAGAAATCCTAAAATCTACACCAGCGTTAGTTTATACGTTCTTGAACGCACATTGCTAGAGTAACGCCTCACGATTAAGAGTGCAAATCATTTGCGATCGCTCCATCAACTTGATGTCGAGGAATCGAGGGCAATTGCCCATCTTCACCGTCTTCAGACTGTTCCCTGCCCACACTCTCATCAGGTTCATCTAGGATGAAGGAACTTTTTCTTTACAGGTTTATACAACTGTTTCGAGTGTCATCAACCTCAGCCAGAGAATGTGCTTGGGTCACTTCTGAAGCACCTAGTAAAAAATACCTAAATACAAAAGTTAATCTTTGATTTCCCAGGTCACCCGAGAGAAATCTTCCGGATGGCAGAAGACTTTGATTTAATAAAAGCTAGATAATAACAAGTATTCTAAAAACCTTTGTTATTACATTTTTTAACACTTTAATTTTTTGAACCCTAATGATGCACGCTTTCTATCACTTTCCTTCAATTCTTGAAGAAATATATAGCGAGTCTCTTTGTTCTAGGCAAATTTCTCGGACTCAATTACATCAACTCCAATCGCTCAGTCATGATGCTGCACTCAACCCGCAACAAAATCGTCTGGTTAAGCGATTGATTCATGCCTCACGTCGCGGTTGGCTGAATATTATCGATTAGTCGGTGAAGAAACAAGGGTTACGGATTAGCCAAGTCGTCAGTTATCAGTGATTAAGCCCCAGGTTAACCCCAAAAATAGAAGAGACAGGCTTGTAAAGCCTGTCTACAAACTTTTTTGCTAATTGAAGGGTGTGCTTACTCTGTTAACCTAAAATCGCTGATAACTCAACAGGAAGAACTGACTTAGAAATTGAAGCCAGCACCAGCTTGGAAACTGACAGCATCAGCCGGGCTATTTTGGTAAGCATCAACACCCCACTTGGTGTCACCATAGATCACTAGATTTTTACCTATCTGTGATTCGGCACCAACCGTCACAACGGGAGCATTCTTGTTACCCAGAGGTGTAGCCTGTCCTTGTTTCTCTACGAAAGAATATCCACCACCAACATAAACGTTCGTGTTCTTGGCGACAGGAACATCATAGGTAACGATTGGCATGATCGCGCTAGTATCATCGCTGAATAGGACAGCACCACGGACAGAAACAGGTGCCTTTTGAGTGGTTAAACGGCCTTGAATATTACCGCCCAAGGTTGCCGCGTCGCCACCTGTTGCACTGCCCCCATTGGTTACACCCGCTGATACACCAGCACCGATATAGTCGGCTTTTGTGCCTTTAACGGGGTCGGCGGAGGCTCTACTTGCAGAAAGTAAAGTAGGAGCGATTACGGTAACAGCTAATGCGGCAAAGGTGACAATTGACTTAAGTGTGAGTTTCATAGTTCCTTCTATCCAGGGGTTAAAGTGTATCGTTGCGTTGTTACTACTCAAGTCGTTAGGAAGAATCCAAAAGTTCCGACAAACTGAAAAAAAGTTTTGGGAACAATCTCATCTTTTAAAAGACGGGAAATTTGCTGATTATAGGCTATTTATTAAAAATGCTCATATAATAAAGTGAAATAACAATTGAGCTAAAAAAAGAATGATTATTTTGAGTTTTTGCTTATCACTTTAATTTATTTATAGATTGATGAAATGGACTCTTTTTAAACTGGCACAGGTGAGTGAATCCAAATCAATTGTTAAAGTGAGCTAGGGCACAATGTATCTTTGTAAAGACTGATTCGCCTACTACGTTGGATGGCAACTGTATATAGTGTTTCCTAGTCTCGTGAGGTACGTTATCGAGCTTAAAGTCCCTCTTTTCAAGCCGGAGCCGAAGGTGAGGAGATTTAGGGGGATCGGATTGTACCTCACCTGAGAGAGAATCGCTATATAGCCAGTCTAAATCATTCGTGAAAACTCTAAAGGACGGTAATGGGTAATGGGTAATTGGCAATTAGAACTTCTTTCCCATGACCTATTACCCATTACCAAAAGCGATCACTAGGTTTCACAATTCATTTAGACTAACT
>DATNQL010000577.1:0-2067 GCA_036704025.1 Stenomitos sp. | reverse complement strand
CAAGTAATAAAGCTATAAATTATACTTTGATACCGTATATAGACGGATAAAAAACGCTTTACATGTATAACTTATAACTTTAAAAATAGATTTTCCTGAGTAATTATACTGTGTGACACCCCAGGGTGCGGAATGTGGGTTGAAGAAGAGGATGATCTGATGTTCTAAGCTGTGACGCATTTAAGAAAGCCTATTTCCACACCCCACACCCCTTATGACAATTTCGCTATGGCAATTTAGCTGCACATCAGCTTATCTCTTGTTTTCCTATTCCCCTGCTCTCCATCCTGATTCTTCTCAGGGGTGGTCATCAACGTCTGTCAACCGAGTCTAGTGGTTACTCAGAACGGTTTGTAGATTTTGCAACAATTCATTTGAGGTGTAAGGTTTGGGCAAGAAAGTTTTGACACAACTTCCGACAAGCTCAATCATTTTATGATTGGATACCAATCCGCTAACACCAATAATTTTGACCTGCGGATTAATTTTTTGTAAGACTCGAATGGTGGTTGGTCCATCCATTGACGGCATCATCATATCGATTAAAACAGCTCTGACGTCCTCCTTATGTTCTGTATACAAAGCGAGAGCTTCAATCCCATCACTGGCAACCAAAACTCTATAGCCATTGGCTTCCAATAAAGTTTTACTAACCTCACGAATTGAGGCTTCGTCATCGACCAAGAGGATTAATTCTCCATGCCCTGCCAGTAATTCATGGTGGTCGGCTTGTGTCCCATCTGTTTCACGACTTTGTGTTACTGGTAAGTACACTTTAAACTCGGTTCCTTTCCCAACTTCGCTATAGACATTAACGAAACCCCCATGGCTTTTAATAATGCCGATCGCCGTTGAAAGACCCAATCCTGTTCCTTTCCCCAGCTCTTTGGTCGTGAAAAAAGGCTCAAAAATTTTATCGATGATTTCTCTAGAAATACCGCTACCTGTATCCGATACCGTAATCACGACATAAGGTCCAACTTTAGCATCCAAATTGATCCGGGCATAGTTCTCATCAACCCATAAATTGGTAGCTGAAATCTTCAAAATCCCGCCTTCTGACATGGCATCACGCGCATTAACGCAGAGGTTCATGAGTACCTGATGCAGTTGGGTTGCTTCTCCCCGAATTGTCCACAGATTTTGTGGGGGTAGATCGGTATGAATTTCAATGGCTCTAGAAAAAGTTTGTTTAACAATTTGCTCAATTTCTGAAATTAATTTCTCCACCTTGAGGGTGGTGCGCCGACCTTCAAGTCCGCGTGAAAATAGCAAGACTTGCCTGACTAAGTCGGCTCCCCGTCTAACGTTGGTTTCCATGATCGAAAGCCACTCTTGGCTCTGCTCATCGTGAACTTTGGTTTCCAACAGTTGAACCGTCATCATAATGGGAGTCAGTGCATTATTGAGGTCGTGGGCAATGCCACTGGCTAAAGTTCCCAGACTCTCCATACGCTGAGCGCGAAGAAACTGCGCTTCGAGTTGTTTTTTCTCGGTAATGTCGGTGTTGACGGTGAGGATAGATTTGGGTAGCCCCTGTTCATCACAGACTAAAGTCCAGCGCGTCGCTACGACAATTTCCTTTCCTCGTTTGGTGACATGATGTAACTCACCCTGCCAAGAGCCACATTCCGCTAGAAGTTGCGGGGGGTTTTCAATGTCACATAAGGCTTCTCGATACAAGAGTTTTAGGGCATTTTTGCCGATCGCTTCTTCGGCTGTCCAACCATACACCTGTTCTGCCCCTTTGTTCCAAAAGAGAATTTGGTTCTCTAAATCTTGAACGAGAATCGCATCCGTGGTGATATCGAGCAAGGCGGCTTGTTCGCGGATTTTCTGTTCAGAGCGATGGCGCTGCTGGATTTCTTGTTCCAGGCGTTGATTTTGTTCTTGGAGGGTTTTCGTCAGGTTTCGCAGGCGCAACTGAAGCTGGATACGGGCTAAAACCTCTTCATGCTGAAGCGGTTTGGTGATGTAATCCACCGCACCCAGATTTAATCCCTTGACTTTATCCATTGTCTCTGATAAAGCGGTCATAAAAATCACAGGGATGTCTTGGGTGAGTTC
>DATNQL010000576.1:0-5043 GCA_036704025.1 Stenomitos sp. | reverse complement strand
TTGCCCTCTGGCTGATTTTTGGGACTTATTAATAAGCAAATATTATCCTTTGTCTAAGGCAATCAGCTTTTTTACAGTTCCCTCAAAACGGTATCATAAACTACTATTTTTTAACGATCACAGAAGTTTTCGGTCTACTGACATTGTCAATAAGCTCGGTATTTTGGGCGGCAGCTTACCAGGTAAAACGCCTTTGGCATCTGGCTTTGGGGGCGCTTGTCGCCCCCTGAACTGAACTAGCCAAAAGCTGCCGTTCATCTGGGGAGAGAGTTTGTATCCAATCAACTTGATTTTGCCAGGATTCTATTACGGGTAGATCGAGGCTATGAATTCGTGCCAGTTCTGGAAATAAAAAATCTAACTCTTCTTCAGATTCGCAACGCTCAACAACGGTCAGGGAATCTTGCCGGATTTTGTCTTGGAGGTGAGAAAGGCGATCGCTAACAGCAGCAGGAGCATTCTGCAATTGAAAAGTCAGAGCCATTGTCTGCTCAATAGCCCAAGCGCATTCCACTCTACGAAGATGTCCAGCCGCACTGGTTGCTTCTAAAAGGTGAGGTTCGTTATAGTCTGCAAGGGCATTAGCTAACAGAAGCTGTGCGTTTCCAAGGGTAATATTTCTAGTACTCAGGTCTTCTATTAACTGAGCCGATTTAATTAGATGTAGCGCTTGCTGAAACTGTCCATAGGCTTTCCTCAAAGCCAATCGATGCATCTCAAACTTAACATCTTGAGCAACCTGGTCAATTCGTTGTATGATTTCTGCTCCTTGGTCTTTCAGGGCTTTTTTCATGTCAATAAAGCCGTCTTTGACTTCCAATCTCAGTTGCTTTACGTCTTCCCTCAGTTTTAAGGTTTGCTGAAGGTTTACTGCTGACAAGACTACACCTGCTACAGTTCCTACACCAATCAGGGCTGTAGTCGCTTGGAGAACTCCCACGCTGTTCTGGAGAGCGTTCACAATAACAAGTTACCCAATTAACTCACCCTCTCAGGGAGACGGAAATACTTTTGTCTGATGGAGTTGAGCTTTTTTGTGAATTACTGGAGAGCTATCATGAATGAGTATTTCAACACCTTCCTCAATCTCGATGAATCCATCGCTCAACTGCTAAAGGATGAGCATAATTCTCTAGAGATGAAGCAATCTGCCACAAGTCTAAGGAAGTCAGTTCAACCATGCGTTGAAGAATTAAAGCATTCGGCTGTGAAACTTAATGGATTAGTTCAGGGGTGTTTCTATGATTTGTATCACGCTGAGGATGTCTGGAATAGCAAGCCGAAGATTGCTGAAGCTGCGAAAGATGAAATATGGGAGCAAATCGGAGAAATTAGTGGGCGTTCTATCCGAATTCGTAATTTTGCCGATCAATGTAAAGGTGAAGCGATAAAACAAGCCAATAAATCTTTAGATGAGCGGGTTGATTTTTTAAGAAAAAATATTTTATTGACTCACAAGGCAATCGTAGGAAAGGAATTGGATTTAGTGATAAAGAAGGCTTTATTAAGCAGATACATCCTAAAATTGATTATCATTATGAAGAAATGAAGCAGATTCTGAAAACAAGTATGGGTCTGGTCTATCAAGAAATAATTAGTGTTCAGATTGAGTCAATTCAACGCTGTGTAAGTCTTCTAGATAACCAGAGTAAAGGCCAGTATACTAAGCAAATGGAGTTTATTATTAGTGAACTGGAAACTAAATTCACGGAACCAACAGAGCATTTACCTAACTATCTGATAGGATTTAAATCGGCTGTAAAGCCAGATATAAAAGCTCTGGTAGACAAGGGATGGGGAGATATTTACTGGGGAGAGGTTGTTGAGTTCAAAGAAAAGGTTTATGCAAAAATTGATAAGTTTATTACAGCCATCTTTGACGACAGAGTTAAATTAGCCACTCAAGCCCTTGAACAAGCGATCGCATTCTACAATGACTTCCTAGAGCGGCAAGAGCGATATCAGCAAGAGACACCAGAACAGCGCGAGGCCGAAAAAGCTTGGATTGATCGGCAACGTCAGCAACTCCAGCAAGTACAGGATGGGATAGAAGCTATACTCAACGCTAGTTGAGGCGAACAGGCTTGGGGAATTGAAGGCGCGATCGCTCCCCAAAATCCAGAATGAGCGATCGCCTTCAATTAACTCAAAACCAATATCAAATTTGATCGCCAGGGTCAAAGACAATTGTCAAGCTAGCCGTGGGAATCAACTGTCGCAGAATTCGCAAATGACCATCAGCATCAGACCAATTACGAAATCGACCGACAACAACCCTTTGTAGATTGGGAAGTAGACGAACAACAATCCAAGGATTTCGACGTTGTTGATGAAGCATAATTAACTTATCTCCTATGTCAATGGGAGCCAGAGCCAGTCCACTGCTTTCCAGGGCGCGGGGCTGGCTTCTGACTTTGTGGGTTTTACACCCACTCAATAATTATCCCATAAAAAGCCCAAATTTGTATCTAATAAGGTACAAATATGTAGTTATTACCCTGCTTGTGAGTGCAGACCTGTACCATTGGGAGCGATAGCAAAATGCAACCATGAGCCGTGAGCAAGCGCATTCACGTTACGCTTCCCGATTACATATATGAAGCTTTGGAACGGTGGGCTGATCAACAAGGCAGACCCACAGCTAACCTAGCTGCCTTTCTCGTTGAGGTAGCTGTGCTAGAAGCCCAAAAAACGGGAGAGGTGCTTCCCAAGCCTGAAAAGCCCGATAAGAGGTAAGAGCAATTAGTCGCGATTAGCTGCGGTGGTGCCCTAGGCGATCGCTCTTTCCTGGCGAAGACTGCGATCGCCACCAATCCCCCTAAATGCAAGGACGCGGGGACGCACAGAGGGGGAGACGCGGAGAAAGAATTCAGACTGTGACACTCACTTCGTCTGAATTCGAGCGACTGAATCTTCGATTCAGTCGGGGTCTCAAACCCTTGGGACTTACGTCGGGAGCGTCCCCGCGTCTTTGCGTCTTCTCGATGACGCTACGGATGACTCTCCGGTAACTCCAGAGTACTCTGCACTGGCTCAGCCGTCGTATCAATTGTCTTCACCGTATCATCCGCTTGAACACCATCTTGTTCTTTAGCTTTCACCTCTTCCAGTTTTTCTTTAGCAATATTGGTTACCTTCTCCGCTTTATCTTTAACTTGCTCTTGAAGGTTTTGAACACCGCGCTTGATAGCCTGCCAATCCTCATGGGTTTTCTTATAGTCTTCCATGAGAAAGTCTGCCGTCTGAGAGATTCTTTGATTGAATCCTTCGGCATATTGTTGAGAGTCTTGAGCGATCGCATCGGGAACAATCACCCGTTTACTACCAACACTCGCGATCGCCATTGCAGGGAGCAAGTAAACCCCATCCAAAACCCCACGCCAGCCGTTAGACATAAATAGATAACTGACGACAGCACCCGTTTGAGGCAAAAATAGATAGTCAACGATTTTGCCGGCTTTATTGCCCGCATCCGTCCATACCTCATGACCGATTAAAGCAACCGCACCTTCCGGCTTTTCGGGAGCGATCGCCTCTAAATCAACATTCACTAAAATGCTATCGTTGCCAATCGCCTCAATGTGTGACCAAGTAAACGAGCTTTTCTTGTTGCCGAGGAATCCTGATTTGCACGTCAAACCCACAACGTGATGCGATTGAGGATTTAACCACAGTTGCTCAACACGCCCGACTTCTTCTGCTGTGCGGCGATCTAGAACCAGTCGATTGAGTACCTCACTCTGCTTAACGCTTTCTGGTTGTGTGTTCATAAATAAACTCCTTAGCCATGCATCTAGTATGCAATCTGCATTGGCTTTCGAGTCGCAACAGGAAGGCGCTGTCACTTTTCTTCGCGATCGCCCTAGAATACCCTCGTTTTCAGGATTCAAAAACCGGATAAGCGAGGACGATGGCGAGCGAGCGCTTCATCGCAATGCCATCGTCTTTTAACTTTGATCTCAAATATTTTTATCGAGTAAAGTTTCAAATTCAGCCTTTAATGAGCCGATATCAGCCACTCTTGCGACCAGCAAATTATCATGACCTGCATCATATAACCGTGCTTTCCAATACCGAATTGGCTCCGAGTGGTTGACCCAGAATTGAATGACTGTGTCCACAACCTCATCCATGTTCCAATCTGGCTTAGGAGGTACAGTCTCAACTGATTCCAGGAAAGCGTCAAGCGTACATTCATAGCTTCCCAAATATTCAATTCCTCCAGCCGGAGGTTTTTGCACGAAACTTTGTTGATGGTTGAAAAAATCGAGGACAGGAGAAATCCCTAAGAGTTCAAATGTATATTTCACTACTACATCCCTCTTTTTTTGTAAGTTATACAAAAGATTGAACCTAGTATGATCAAGCAGTTATTTCTTTAACATCTAACTCAAGTTCAGCTCTTTTGTAAACCCTTAGGAGTAAATTTGTAGTTAGCACTCTGAACCCTAAAGTGCTAATAAAACCTTAGCAATCTCAGTCCTCAAGTGCTAATTAAGAGCGACTCTTTTTGACCTTCCTGATATCATTTGGGTTTAACTTTGACACATATCCTAATGGCTCCCCCCTTGATAAGCGGCGGCGCATCTAAATTGGATATAAAAATTTTTGAAAGGGGTGTGGGGTGTGAATGTATACAAATTAAATGCGTAACAGCTTATACCAATTTCATAAAATAGTGCAACACTTAGACGATCCCCCTAAATCTCCTCACCTTCGGCTCCGGCTTCAAAAGGGGGACTTTAAATCCTCAACTTGTTCCCCCCTTTTTAAGGGGGGCTAGGGGGGATCTGATCTCTAGCATCATTAAATGAAACTGGTATAAGTCACCAGTCATTCACCATCAGTCATCATCCCTTGTCTCATGTTGATTGTTAAACTCGAACCTCAAAAGACATTCTATTTTGGATTGTGGATGAACTCAAGAAGTCTGAAATCGCTCAGCAAGTGCCTCTCGTGCTTGTTCTCGGTCATCGAAATGAATTTTTTCAGTGCCGAGAATTTGATAATCTTCGTGACCTTTACCCGCTATTAAAATGCCGT
>DATNQL010000575.1:0-4546 GCA_036704025.1 Stenomitos sp. | reverse complement strand
TGAAGTACTGACTACATATTGAACAGCGGGTTTTTGAACAGGATTAGAGTCGCTCTGATTTACGGGCGTTGATTTTTCAGTGTTCATGGCATTCTGAACTCATGTCTATTTCTATTAACTCTTTTATGCAAGGATCGACCCAGCCTCCTCTTCCTAGAGTTATAGAGTCTAAATTTGGCTTTTGATTGAAATGCAGAAAGGTTGCCGATTAGGAATTGATTCAAGTCAACGCAGGCAGCAATATCCTCTATCTTAAGGACTCTTATTAGCTCTTACTGGGTTATGATCTCTCGCTCATCAATGCTTTGACTTTAGATAGAAGTTGAAAAATAGATTTTTTTATATTTTTAATTACAACAGGTTTAGAGTCCTGAGCAACGGCCTGTACTGAGAGTTCATCGAGGTGTCAAGATGGAGTACAATGAATACCTCACTTTCGGCGTTATGGTTCTAGCGTTATTGGGCTGGGCGCTTTCGGAATGTTTGCTCTTTTTGAGCTAATGTTAATAAAGCTTTCCGGACTTTCTCGCTTTGTCACCCTATCGGGTGAACTCATCAGGTGAAGCCTGATTGTTCAGAACAACCTACGATCATCCTTGTATTCACAATTGTTTCGATTTTATAGACGTGGGGTAGGTTAGGACAAAGATTTGGTAAAGTAACCGGAGCAGTATATAAGGTTCAGTAGTTGTGTCTAGCAGAAGAATTGCTTCACTGAGACATTCTCTGCCTGAGCCAACGCTCAGTCAGTGAGAATTTCCAGGATAAGTGATTCTCCTGTCAGGTTTCAGGACTAGGATGCTCAAAATTTTTGTTTCACGCTCAAGTTAATGAAGTCTACACGGTTCCACAGTTTAATTGGTTTTTTGCAAGATGAGTTGGCGATTCCATCGGCTTCTATTGATCTCGCCGTGCGCCATCATCCCGATACCGCCAATCAATTGCCGATGATTCTTTGGCAATATGGATTGGTGACGTTGGAGCAGTTAGATAGAATTTTTGAGTGGTTAGAAACGGCTTAACGGTTGACTTTATTCCGCACTAACTTCCTTTTCATCCCTAGAGGGGATGAGGGGGAGTGTCACCATAAAGGTTGTTCCCACACCCATTTGACTGTTGACGGTGATAGAGCCGCCATGTAACTCAACAGCATTTTTCACAACCACTAAACCTAGCCCTGTTCCAGGAAACTTGCTAGCATTGTTAGCGCGATGGAACGCTTCAAATAAACGGGGTTGGTCTTCCTCGGGAATCCCAATGCCTTGATCTTGAATCTGAAACTCTAGATGGCGATCGAGGCAGGTAAGAATCAAATGAATGGTACTACCAACCGGGGAATATTTGATTGCATTCGAGAGTAAGTTGCTCAAAATATGTAGCAGGAGTTTTTCATCCAGAGCTACCGCAGTACTAGAACTTAAGTCGGTGGAACTCTGGGATTTACAGTTTGACTCTTGAGACGTAAAGATAATGGTGTGTTGACAACCTGTGGAGAGTTGTAACTCTTCCACCAAACTCTGACAGAATTCAATTACATTCATTGGAGCCGGGTTAAACTCCAATTTTCCCGCTTCAGCCTTACCTACGAGTAAAACATCATCCAACATTTGAGTCATGTGTTTGACGCGGGAGTAAATTCGTTCAAAGTGAATTTGTTTTTTCTCCTCACTCCACTGGTTGCTGTAACATTCCAGTAATTCCGCTGACCCCAAGATGGCGGTTAGAGGAGTGCGAAATTCATGAGATGCCGTAGAAATAAAACGAGATTTGAGCTCATTGAGTTCCTTCTCTTTTTTGAGCGTCTCACGCAGTTCGTCTTCTACCTGCTTACGTTCCGTGATATCGCGTAGAATTGCCACAACTTCATTCCCATCACAGGCTGCCAACCGCGCTTCCCAATACGATGTGTTTCCTTGGCAAAACCATTGATACTCCAAAACTTGTAATTCACCCGTTTCTCTAGCTTGTTCCATACCTTCGAGAAAGGGTTGAGCGATGGAACTAGGCAGAACCTCCTCTACTTTTTTACCCAAGAAGTCAGCTTCGTAGAGAAACAACTGACTCTCTTTTGGCGCTTGGTAATTGGCCAGAACACCATCTTGATTGATGCGAAACATCAAGTCGGGGATGGCATTTAACAGGGCACGGTTGGTTGCAACACTGCTGAGCAACGCCTCCTCTGTACATTTTTGCTTCACTACAGTCTGCTCTAGCCTAGCAAGATTCAGCCGTAACTCTAGCTGGCTGATCACTTGCCGCCCTAACGATTGAAGAGCAGCGAGTTGCTGGTCGGTTAACTGACGCGGAACTCGGTCAATCACACAAAGGGTGCCTAGGGGAAAGTGATCTGGCGTAACGAGGGGCACTCCTGAATAAAATCGAATGTTGGGGTCACTGACAACCAGCGGATTGGAGGCAAACCGCTCATCCTCTAAAGCATTAGGCACAACGAGGCACTCTGAGGGCGAGAGAATGGCATGAGCGCAGAATGCTATTGCTCTGGGTGTTTCTGTGGCTTCAAGTCCGACTTTTGACTTAAACCACTGCCGTTTTTCATCAATGAGGCTCACTAAGGCGATGGGCGTGTTGCAAATCGAGGCAGCCAGCACGGTCAGATCATCAAATGCTTGTTCAGGTAATGTATCGAGAATCTGATAGCGCTGGAGTGCTAGAATCCTTTGAATTTCGTTGTCGGGGTGTGGTGCGGACATGGCTTTTGGAGTGGGAAGCCTTTGCAATCTAGGGGTCAGTGTTTGCTTGTTTTCCTGGCGACGGTAGGGCTGGAAAAGCGAAAACCAGGCGTTGTTCAGTGCTTGCTGTGTATGGCGGAGAGATTGAGGAATAATACTCAAAATGTTGCTGTCTATCCTTAATTCGAGGGCGATTTGAGAGTAGATGTTGTGCTATCTCAACTTGATTGTTGAACCCAAAGAACCAAAAAGTGAAGCTTTAGTTCTTTTTCAATGAAAGGTCAAAAAAAATAAATTCTGCAACCGTATATTTACGGAATGGGCGGGTATTACATTCACGAAAGCATTTCTTTCGCCCTCTCGTGCGTTGGCGATATCACCTCTTAGATCGTCGGTGCAGTCATCCCAAAATGCAGATTTTTTGAGGAGGAGTGCCTTGGGAAACAGCCCTAAAACCTTTGATAGGTCAGCCTAACGAACATGAGCCTGAAGAGATTGCCCCTACCATTCATTCATTGATGTTCTAGCTCCGGAATGAATGGGGTGATCCGTCAGTTTTCTCGCTAACGCTGGGAGTAAAAGCTACCTTCACCCAAGAGACTGAATACAAATTCCGTCTAGTCAAACATCAATTACCAAAAAAAATGCCCTCTCGTTCCCATCGAGGCGAGAGGGTTTCAGTGTCCAAAGGCTTATGATTTAAAGAGTAAAGTGTAAGTGTGAAGAATTTGTGAAAATCTTCTATAAGATGGCTGATTAAGAATTTTTCTGACCCGAATGCTCACAAAGAACGGTTATTTCCAGTGGCAATGAGAGTTAAAGCTTCTGAATCTAACACTGTAATCTTACCTCCACGGCTGTAGGTAACAACTGACTGAATTGTCTTAAACAACCGCACACACTCTTCATACGTAATCCCGATACTGCGGGCAATTTGATAGTAGGTAAGTTTGATATTCAAGCGCTGACCCTCAGGAGTGATTTCGGTTCCAGAGTAAGAGGCAAAATACTGAATAAACTGTGCCAAGCGCACGATCGCTCGTTCGGAGACTAATCCATGAACCGTATCATGTAGCAGTTGGATTCGCTGATTGAATACACTTAGCATTCGCAAAGCGATCTCAGGTGTTTGGCGAATAGCTTCGACTAAGCCATCGCGTTCAATCATCAGAATCTGGCACTTGGTCTCGGCAGTAACAGTCGCTGGAGCGATACCATTGCCAAAAAGAGCGGGTGCTGCAAAAATTTCTCCAGCGAATAAGGTGCGGAGAATCGTTTCCTTTCCCGTTTGCGCTGTCTTCGTGACACGCAAAGAACCCTTAAGCAGACTGTGCAGTTTTGATGAGAGGCGATCGCCTTCTTGCATGAGGATTTCTCCTTGCTGGTATTGCTGAACTTGGCTAAAGGGTTGTAAGCGTTCTAATTCTGAAGGTTTTAAATCCCGGAACACCAGAATTTGAGAGAGTTCTTCGACGGTTGCTTGCAAGGTAATCTGAAAAATGTTGCAGGGTGGAGGTTAAATGTGGAAATCAAAATTTCATACTTCATACTTTAGATTTGATTATTTAACTAACGTTGATTCAGCCTCCGCTAAAGCTCCGATAATTACGAACTTGCCGTACAATTTAGTTCGGGTTCCGCAAATTTTGACATCAATCTGTCTGCCATCTTTTCGTTGTCCTTGAAATCGACAGACAAGGCGTTGAAGTTGTCCCTGAAGACATTGATTGATTTGCTTAGCCATAAAATCACGATTATTGGAGGTAACTAGGTTGAGTACAGAATCCAACGAAATGAGTTCCCCAAAGGTATAGCCAAAAATTTCAGCGAACCGATGGTTAACATAGAGAAAATTT
>DATNQL010000574.1:0-8633 GCA_036704025.1 Stenomitos sp. | reverse complement strand
GCGTCCCCGCGTCCCCGCGTCCTTGAAATAATCCTTGCTTACGCTTGGATGTTGTACACCTTTGGGTATGAGAGGCTGTTGGTTAAACTGTTACTCTTTGTATAGTAGCTGAGTAAAAATACTTATGACAACCAACTGATCTTAACCACTGATCAGTGATGATGACGAAGTCCTCGGGTCACCCCTAGGGAGAAAACTGGATAGAACCAGGGTCTAGGTTAGGTTGGTTGCATTGAACTTTCAACAGCTTTGACCATTCTTCGACGTTTTAAGAGTGCCTGCCCCCCTATCGATGAACCATGCAACCTAATGATCCGCTGATATATTCTCCCGCCCTAGAGGAAGCCATTGATCGTAAGCCCCTGATTGTGACACCTGATACTTTACTGCTAGATGCGATCGCATTAATGAGTCAGGCACGAGGGAGTCGTTGTTCGCTGACTGATGCCCATACCCCATTAGAGGCAATTCCCCGTTATGAGGGACACTCTAGCTGTGTGTTAGTCATGGAAGGTAGCCAGTTACTGGGAATCTTTACAGAACGCCATATCGTGTGGCTCACCGCTGATGGCATACCCTTTGAGGACATAAAAATTTCTGAAGTGATGTCCCAGCCTGTGCTCACCATGCCTGAATCGAATTTTCAGGATGTCTTTGCTGCCATATTCCTATTTCGTCGGAATCAGGTTCGCCATCTGGCGATTGTGGACGATCACAATCAACTGATTGGCATTGTCTCACAAGAAAGCATTCGTCGTATCCTTCGACCCGCTAACCTGCTGAAGTTGCGGCGTGTGTCAGAAGTGATGACAACTCAGATCATTCATGCTCCGGCAACGACTTCCGTATTAAATTTAGCCCGACTGATGGCAGATCGGCGGGTCAGTTGCGTTGTCATTACAGAAGAGAATGGATATGGAGGATTGTATCCCCTAGGGATTGTCACAGAGCGAGATATTGTGCAATTTCAAGCCTTAAGGCTGAATTTAGCCGATACGTTAGCTCAAACGGTGATGAGTACACCCCTATTTCTGCTCCACCCCCAAGATTCGTTATGGAAAGCTCATCAGGAGATGCAGCGACGGCGTGTCAGGCGATTGGTGGTATTTTGGGATTTGGGAAGAGGATTGGGAATTATTACTCAAAGCAACCTGATGCGAGTGTTCGATCCGGTGGAAATGTATGGTGTGATCGAAGTATTGCAACGGACAATCGAGCAGTTAGAAGCGGAAAAAGCCGAACTCTTGCAAAGTCACAAGGCTGAATTAGAGCAACACCTGCCCTACCTTCCAGCTCAATTGAACCAACAAGCTGAATAAAGAATCTCGTGAACGAAAGCTGGCTGGCGTTAATGATTGGCAATTCCCGCTTACACTGGGCTTGGTTTATCGGTACCACCCTTCAGGAAGCCTGGGATACAAAGCATTTACCGGCCTCAGCGATTCAGCAGCTCATTCAGCATGGGGTGTCCGGCATTTTGCCAGAAACGATCTTTTCACCTCAAGTGGTTTCTGGGCAATTATCTGACACAACCAACGTGTTACCTCTCTATCTCGCTTCGGTGGTTCCCAGCCAAACAACGCTTTGGCAAACCTACCCAGCGGTAAACGTGATTACCTTAGCCCAAGTCCCACTGGTGGGACTTTATCCTACCCTAGGAATTGACCGCGCCCTTGCGTTGTTGGGTGCGGGTGAGACATTGGGTTATCCGGTACTCGTGATTGATGCCGGTACGGCACTGACATTGACGGGTGCGGATGCTGAATGTCAGTTGATTGGGGGAGCGATTTTACCAGGGCTAGGGTTACAGTTAAAGTCTCTGACACAAGACACAGCCGCCCTGCCAACGATTCAACTCCCCACCCAGCTACCCCCCCGCTGGGCGATGCAGACAGCGTCAGCGATTGAAAGTGGCGTGATTTACACGGTATTAGCAGGAATGCAGGACTTTATAGTAGACTGGCAATCTCAGTTTCCGAGGAGTCAAATCGTTCTCACGGGCGGCGACTCACCTGTACTTCTGAGCTATCTCCAATCCCAGTATCCCCAAATCGCTAGTCACGTTATCTGTAACTCTCACGTCATTTTTTGGGGAATGAACGCCGTGAGGTTGAAAATGGCTGGTGAGCCGATTCAGCCTTCAACTTCAACTTTCAACCCTTCAACTTGATTGACAAAATCATGAATATGCCCAGCTAATAAACCCGGTAAGGCTTCGGGTAAGTTATTGTTCCCTGATTCAACCATTTGGCAGTGGGCTTTTGGGATTTGGGTGGCATAGACTTGAGATTGTGCGATCGCATCTGGAGCATCCTTTGCGCCCTGCAAAATTACGGTCGGCACATTGAGCCATTCCAGTTGTTCTTGCAATAATTCCGCTTGAATTTCAGCTCTCCGTCGTTGGCATAGCAGCTTGCCAGCCGTGGGTGAACTCAGGATTTGTTTGCGCCATTTCAGCGCTCGCTCAATGGATTGGTGTCGCCCCATCAAACGTGCCAGGGGATAGAGGCAGCACAGGATGAGATAGGCGATGGGGGGACGTCCAACCAACCACCTTGTCCATCCTTCACCCAGACGTTTCCTGGGTGTCTGAACGCCTTCTGGTGCGATTAACACTAGACCCCTAACATTTTCCACATGTTTCAAGGCATAACTCGCTGCAATCCAGCCGCCCAGGGAATGACCAACTAAATACACCTCTGGTAAATGTAGCGCCTCTAAATATTGAGACAAACACTCTACTTCTAACTGGATTGAGTAGTGGAGTTTGGGTCGTTCAGATTCGCCAAACCCTAACAAGTCCAAGGCAAAGCAATGATAATTCTCACTTAACTGATCGATGACCGGTAGCCATTGACTGCCATCGTACCAAGAGCCATGGAGAAATACGAGTATCGGTCCCCGACCGACTTCACGCCAGAAAACTTGCCCTAAGGGTAGCCTGATTCGAGAATTGCGTAAGGGTAGATTCATCCTGAGCTTAGGGTCTTATTTCAGAGTGGGACAGGTCAATAGGGGGCATTGAGGATGGGGAGAAGGAGACACAGGAACACCGAGACACCAAGACACTCTTCATTTTCCAGCCAGTCTCTTTGGGTTGCCAGGGGTCATTAAGCAAAGGTTGTCTTACCATCGAAGTAGTCCTGCATCTGTTGGTCATGGTCATGGCTAAGCTCACCTAGGGGAATAGCTGAGCGGTCAAACGCTTTGACGTCACTGATTTCTAAGGTATCCTGGACTTGCATGGTTCCTTGAGCATCGACTTCTACTACAACACAGATTGAATGTACTCTGGGATCGCGATCGGGCGCAGAGTAAATCCCAACCAATCGACGAACCTTGAGCAACTCTAAGCCCGTCTCTTCTTTTAACTCCCGCGTCACGGTGGTTAGTAAATCTTGACCCCAGTTCACCATTCCTCCTGGTAGTCCCCATTTACCATTGTCGCGACGCCTGATCAGCACAATTTGCCCATTCGGCAAAACGGGGATGATACTCGTACCTGTGACAGGATGGCGGAATATAATTCCCAATACCGTTTGTACAAATTGCCATGTTCGACGCATTACAAAAAAAGGCTATTTTTGCCTCGTGAATAGGTTGCTTACAGACTGTTATCATAGTCTCTACGGATACCCGTTCGGTCAGGTCAGCGCCGAAAAGATCACTTTTTTGACGCCGATGATAATCTCCACAGACCCAAAAATCGGTCGGGTGTGTTGATCCGCTTTTGTTAAAATAACTGAAGTGCCTCCGCTAGACTCAGGGATTTTTTGCACTCAAGGGTTCAGAACGGATGATCTTTGAGGATCGGGTCAATCCAGCTAAACGTCAGACTCCTAGTTGGTTATAGCACCTGGCTCTCGTTGAGCATCTCAGGCTGTCTATTTGAAGACTGCAACCTTCTGATGAGCAACACTGATAAGATAGACAAGCCAAGCTGAATCTTTCCCAAGAGTTTGTGAGGCATATTTTTTTATCAATGAGGTAAACATGGCAAAGCGCCGCAACCAAAAGAAAGAAAAGGCGCAACGGAATCAAGCCTACGCCCGTAAGTTTCGTAAACGTAAAAATACGGGTCGTTTCTCTAAAAATCGGCGGTATAACAGACCTCCGGCAGAAGAGGAACAGGATGAAAACAGTGAACTCGGAGACGGCGTTCAAAAAACTCAAATGCGCTAACGCAAAGCTGAACAGGATACTCTTCTTGCCACTGAGCCGTTGCCTGGTGGGCACATCTAAGCGGCTTTGAGGCAGCCTGAGTTGGGCATCACCATAGTACTGATACTATGGATGCCCAGTTCCTATCCCAGACTCGCTCCCCCAATCACCGGCAGAGGGCGAGTCCAATATTTGATGAGATTTCTGACGATGGCTGTAGCAACCTCAAGAGGATTAGTGTGAGACTAAGCGATCGCGTGCCTCTTGTAGAGCTTGGCGTACCTGCTCAAAACCGGTACCCCCATAGCTGTTCCGTGCGGCAACCACCTGAGTCGGCGCGATCGCTTGATAAATATCACCCTCAAACGCTGGGTGTAATGCCTGCCATTCCTCCAGGCTTAAATCTTTGAGCAATTTATCACTCTTGAGGCAAGTCTTCACCACCTTACCCACTAAGTTGTAAGCTTCCCGGAAAGGAACACCTTTGGAGGCTAAATAATCAGCAACATCGGTGGCGTTAGAGAAGTCTTCATCCACGGCTTGGGCTAACCGTTCGTTCTTGAATTCCATACCCTCCCGCAACAGAATGGTCATGGCTTCAAGACATCCTGTTACGGTTTTCACCGTGTCAAACAGCGCTTCTTTGTCCTCTTGCAAGTCTTTGTTGTAAGCCAGAGGTAACCCTTTCATCAACACCAACATGGCTTGGAGATGCCCGAAGACACGTCCCGTTTTCCCCCGTACCAGTTCCGGCACATCGGGGTTTTTCTTTTGGGGCATGATACTCGAGCCAGTGGAACAAGTATCCTTGAGCGTCACAAAGCCAAATTCCTGGGAAGCCCAGAGAATAATTTCCTCGGATAATCGACTTAGGTGTACCAAAATTAAGCTGGCAGCGCACAGGAATTCGATCGCAAAATCGCGATCGCTCACACCATCCAAGCTGTTACGATAGACCCCTGAAAATTCCAACAGGGAGGCGGTATAGTGGCGGTCGATGGGAAAGGTTGTCCCCGCTAGCGCCCCACATCCCAAGGGAGAAGTATTCACCCGCTGTGCGATCTCACCTAGGCGCTCCCAGTCCCGCTGGAGCATTTCAAAGTAGGCTAAGAGGTGATGAGCTAAACTCAGGGGTTGGGCGCGTTGTAGGTGCGTGTAGCCGGGAATTAGGGTTTCTACATTAGCTTCGGCAATGTTGAGGAGGACGCCTTGGAACTCACGCAACTGAAGACGAATTTGGCCAATTTGAGCGCGCAGGTAGAGTCGAGTATCGGTACCCACTTGGTCGTTGCGCGATCGCGCCGTGTGCAACTTTTTCCCCACATCTCCAGCAATGTCTGTCAGGCGTCGCTCCACCGCAAAGTGAACATCTTCGGCATCAATACCGGGGTTAAAGTGACCTGCGCGGTATTCTTGGCGAATTTGTTCTAACCCAGCCACGAGTTTCTCCCCCTCTTCTGGGGAAATAATCCCAGTATGAGCCAGCATTTTGGCATGAGCGATCGAACCGGTCAGGTCATATTCAATTAATTCAATATCGAAGCCAATACTGGCATTGAAGCGAGCAATGGCTGGATGTAGCGCGGATTCAAACCGTTGGCTCCAGGTTGTTTGTTCAGTCACAGTTGGAAAGTTGAAGGTTGAACGGGGAGAACGTTAAAGGTTTGGAGGTTTGAAGGTTAAAGCCTTGAAGGTTAAAGGTTTGGAAGATAACCGAGCAACGGTTTGCGTTGAAGTAGGGCAACCGGCTAACCTTCAATCTGCCACCTTTTCAAAACGTGGTGAAACTCTTAATGAAGTAACCAATGATGATCCCGATCAGCAGTGCCCAGGCTTGACCTGTTTTCACAAAGTTATTCCACGCACTGACGACTTGACCGAATAAATCGGTATTCGTTTTCAGTTGAGCTAACCCATGCCAATCGACCGAGACTAGATGGCTGGCTCCTTGCAGGGCATCATGCCCCAAACTGATGTGATTCAAAAAAGCGGGTACAGCTTGCATCCCTTCAATGACCATGACGATTATTGCCTTTTAAAAAATGGGTCACTCGGTAGATTTTACCTGCATCACGACCAGCGTCATATCATCTCCGTGAGGGTTTGTTGAACCAATAAACTGTTGCACTTGCTCAAACAGGTAATCCAAAATGGCTTGAGAACCACGGCAATGCTCACACGCCCACTGGAAAGCTTCTATCAGCTTTTCTTCATCAAAGCGATCGCCAGATTGATTCGCTGCATCAGTAAACCCATCGGTGTAGTAAATGATTGTATCCCCAGACGCTAGCTGCACTTGAGCATCTTCATACTGAGAATCAGCCTCTAGGCCAATCAGCATACCATCGGTGTCTAAGCGTTGGATCGATTGGGTTGCAGCCTGCCACAATAAGGGTGGATTATGGGCGGCATTACTATAAGACAGAAGTTGGGTCTGAGGATTGTACTCGGAATAGAACAGCGTGACAAACCGATGGGAGTTTTCCAAGTCGGCATACATGACCCGATTCAAGTGCTGTAAAATCCGCCCTGGGGAGTGACGATTCAGAACTTCTGCCCGGAGCATCCCTCGTGTCATGGTCATAATCAAACCAGCCGGGACACCTTTGCCCATGACATCGCCAATTACAACACTCCAAGGTAAAGAAGCTCGCTTGCAGTCTGTGACGTCCTGATCATCCGGCTTTTTGGGACGGAACTGGTCGTAGTTAGCGGGAATAAAATCGTAGTAGTCGCCACCGACTCGGTTAGCGGTTTTACACATCGCCGCCAATTCCACCCCCTCAATATCAGGACATTGGCGCGGGAGAAGGCGCAGTTGAATTTCGGCACCAATTTCTAACTCTCGATCCAACCGCTCTTTTTTCCGCAGTTCGACAGTGAGTTCATCATTGGCGATCGCAACGGCCGTTTGGTCGGCAACCAATCGCACTAATTTCTGTCGCGTTGGAGTCCAGTTGTAACTTGCATCATGGCTAAACACATACAGACGACCTCGTTCACTATTACGAATCAGAATCGGCGTCCCAAATAGTTGTACATCTGCTCCTAGGCTTTGGCTCACCTGCTCATCCAGGGATGCCTGAATTAGTTCTAAGGGTAAGGGTGCATTGGAGTCAGGTCCCCCCTCACTGTTCGTTGCTCTGACTTCACGAGTTGCTTTTTCAATGGCTTTACGAATACTGTTACAAGCTTGGCTTTCTTGGCAATGTAGCTGCTCTAGCCTAACTTGACCGTTGGGCTTGAACAAAATTAAAGCACCACCATCGGCATCCGTTACTCGCGCCGCCATCAATGGAATTAACTCCAAAAATTGATTCAAATTGTTAAAGCTACGCAGGGCAAACCCTAGTGAACTCAACAAATCTTGAATCTTATGTTGTTCCCGGTGTAAACGTGCCACTAGTTCTTTAAGGGCAGAAACAGGTGTTCCTTCAGCAGTAGTTTTATGGCTATTGCTATCAGTTGAGCTTGAGGGTTGGCGCGGAGCAGGCCGTGCTGTCATAGCATCAGGCGTAGGGAACATTTATTCAGTAGAGAAACAATATATCTAACGATTGCCAAAAGTAAGAATCAGGTATCGCCTCAATTGTTGTGAGGTCACTCCAATGTTAAGCCAGAGACTCCACGAGTCGCATGGGACTTTTCGGACATTCCCCCGTAGAAATTTATTCAACGAGAGCGTTCTCGAAAAACTGTATGGAATCATACAGTACCACGGCTGGTCATGGTGAGCTTTCCTGAAACCCATTGCAGCTATTGTATAAAGCATTTAGCTAACTTGAGTTGTAAATAGTAGCGCCGATTAGGACTCATGCCAATGTCCGGATGGGATATTTCCAGAATTGTTCGGTTTTCTTGACTGGATACTCCTTTGAGTATTACAACTCTTCATGAAAAATTGTGTTATTGGAGACTCAGTCTACCGGAGTTAGCCATTTAACGAATGTCTGCTCACTCTTCTACTTTCTCAGCAGAATTTTAGATGGGTAACTTGGAGTAATGGGTAGCTCTGCTATAACCCAATGGGTGCATCCATAGGGAGTCTTTATCCTCAAATGCTCTCCAAAGAATACGTTGTTGTAATACAGGTTCAGGGTCTAGCAAGTCTGGGTTAAATTTTGTTTACAGCGGTTTTCAATGGTGTGAGGTAAACATCAGCAAACCTCACCCGCCAACCTCCTCATCCTCACTAAAGTCCTCCTATGAGCTCCGGTGGTCGCTCCGGTTCCCTGGGTAGGGGAGGGGTCACGCTTATACTGCACTGAGTTGCAAACATGCTGTAGACAGGCACAGAGCTAGTTCAGGGGATGTGTCTGTAAATTAGGATTTTATGAAGGGTAATGAACCGGACATGACTATGACGGAGTTAGGGCGGTTCTGGGTTGCGTGTACTACAAATTAGGGGCACGACCTGTCGTGCCCCTAGTTATCTGAAGTATTCTCGTTAATTAAGAATTGCGCTCATAATC
>DATNQL010000573.1:0-2072 GCA_036704025.1 Stenomitos sp. | reverse complement strand
TCGGTGCTGTTCCTCTGGAGTACCTCTACACTCCTCTCACCTCCAACCCCGGTTTGTGAAGAACTATCAAGCGCTTGGTTCAAAAGCCTTACTACCTGGGCTTTCTCAATTGTTAAGAAAGATGCGAGTAATGCATAGCTTGTTAAGGGGGGAGCAAGGAAAGAATATGTATCAAACTCAAGCCCAATTGGTATAAAGTCCTCACTATAAACTCCAGTGTTGTTGTCTTCCTCGACATAAAAATATGAGCCGTTCGCAGTTGCACCTTTATGGCCTTTTGTCCCCATAAACCACCACAGGGACTCGTTTATAAGCCGGAGTACCACTTTCAGGGTCAATATTCGCTTTAAATAAAATATTGGTTTCAGGATAAAACATAAAAGCGGCTCCTTCCCGCATACCCCCTGCAATAATTTCAATATTATCTAAAACTCCAGCATCGCCTTTAACGGTTACCCGTTGATGCTCCCTAAAGCCTGCAAGATTGATATCATTGATATTCATCAAAATACAATGGCGGTGAGGCATTCCTCGATATTTATCTTGGGTGCGATAAACGACGGTATTATGTTGTCCATAACTTCTACCTGTCCCTAAAATTAGAATAATTCCAGACACAGTTTCAGGTAAACCAAAATCGCTTTTTGTGGGTAGGGATAATCTAGGTAGAGGGGTAACAAACATTTGCGCTTTCTGGGAAGGCGTAGCAAATTTTGGTTCAGTAAAAATGCGCCCCTCTATGGTAAATTCCTCTTTAGTTTCATCAATCTTTTCTATCTTTTGATAGCCAGGAATCGTTTTAGTAATTAACTCCCGTACATAGCGAGTGTCTTGTAGCTTCCGCCAGTTAATCGGCGTTTCTCCCAGTAAGCGATGGGCTAACTCTGTCAGCAGTTCGACTTCCGAAACTAATTCCGCATTTGTCCTCTGTAAATGACTCTTACCTGGGTCATTTAAACGCACAAAATTATTACCCGATTCTGTGGTCGTTGGCTGGGGATTCTCAAACCGATTGAAGACGGGAAGAATCAAGGTATTCTGTTTCGCCAAACCGTGAAAATGTCCTAGATTTGGTTTGGTGGCTACATAAATAATCGTATTAATTTTGGATAAAGCTCTCTGGGCTTGGGTTAAATCGGGATTAGCGGCATATAAATTGCCTCCTAAACAAAACAGAGTATTAATTTTCCCCTGATCGGCAGCTTCCATTAAGGCACGGGTATCATAACCGGGGGTGTCGCTGAGGGGATGCCCTAAAAGTTGGGCAAGGGCTTGTTTAATCTCAGCGCGTAAGTGCACCGTGACTCCCATTGAGCCAAAACCCTGAACATTTGAATGCCCTCGGATGGGCATCGTACCGACTCCCAGTTTGCCTGCATTGCCTGTGATCAGAGCTGTATTGGCAATACTGTGGACATTGTCTACCCCATTCCGGTGTTGGGTGATGCCCATCGCCCAGGCAAACACCACCCGCCCGGAGGTGCCGATCGCATACGCTGCTTCTTCAATCTCTTCCTGAAATAGTCCGCAAGTCGCCGTGATATCTGTCCAGGAGGCTTGAGCCGCATAGTCTAAGACGGCTTGGTATCCTTCTGTATAGGCTTGCAGATAGTCTGTTTTCAGTAGATTTTGTTCAATCAGGGATTTTTGGATACCAACAAACAGGGCGACATCGCTGCCGGGGATGGGTTGGAGGTAGAGGCTGGAAATGTCCGAACCCCCTTTGAGGAGGGATTTAATGGGAAAGGCAGGGGAGGCAAATTTGACTAAGCCGATTTCGAGTTGGGGGTTAATAATGATGATTTTGCCGCCTTTATCCCGAATTTTAATTAATTCGTTCATCAGACGGGGATGGTTGGCGGGAGCGTTGGAACCGACTAAAACCACACAATCCGCGTGTTGCAGTCCTTCCAAGCTCACCATTGAGGTTCCTGAGCCGAAAACTTGCTTTAAACCCACGGTAGAAGGCGCATGGCAAAGATCGGAGCAGTCGGCGAGGTTATTGCTCCCTAACGCTCTGAACAGCAGTTGCAGCAGATAGGCGGCTTCGTTGGATGAGCGTCCCGAACTAT
>DATNQL010000572.1:0-6391 GCA_036704025.1 Stenomitos sp. | reverse complement strand
ATTGGTTTTTAGGCAATTGGGCATTGAAAATTAGTAGCCTATACTACATACACTACGTAAAAAACTCTTTCCATTACCCATTACCCATTACCCATTACCAAAATTACGTAGTGTGACACTTCAAGGTGCGGAATGTGGGTTGTATCAACCGCTTAAATTCAGTGTATGGACATTCGTCTTCATCTGACGACATCAGCTATTTTCAGGGTGGGCATTTGAATTACACCTAGCAGTGGGGGATGCTGAAGCGATCGAGGTAAAGTTAATTAATAGAGGACTGACACAAAATTCTCCACTCCATATGAACAAGAGTAGTAGGGTACGTCGCGATGCACCCTAGAGGTAGAGTTTTGGTGTAAGTGCTGTTAATAAGATGGACTTCCCCACGAATTGGGGAGAGCATGGTAAGGAAGATTCATGGGAAACGAAACAATCGTTCTCTTATCCAGCAGAGAAATTGAAAAAATGCGCCGCGCAGGGCGCTTAGGCGCTGAACTTTTAGAACACCTGGCACCAATGGTCAAGCCAGGGGTTAGTACCTTAGAACTCAATGATGAAGCGGAGCGCTGGACAGTGGCACATGGGGCAAAAAGCGCTCCCCTGGGCTATCATGGCTTTCCTAAGTCCATCTGTACTAGTGTCAATGAGGTGGTGTGTCACGGGATTCCCAATGCTAAACACATCCTCAAGGAAGGCGACATTATCAATATCGATGTAACGCCGACGTTGGATGGCTATCACGGTGATACCTCCAAAACCTTTTTTGTCGGGACTCCTTCCCCAACCGCGAAGAAATTGGTTGAGGTAACGGAGGAATGTTTAAGAAGGGGGATTGCTGCCGTTAGCCCTGAAGCACGTATTGGAGACATTGGTGCGGCAATTCAAGAGTATGCCGAGGCTCATGGTTTTTCGGTGGTGCGAGACTTTGTGGGGCATGGTGTGAGTAACATTTTCCATACCGCACCTCAGATTCCTCACTATGGCACCAGGGGGAAAGGAAAGCGTCTTCGTCCGGGCATGGTTTTCACCATTGAGCCAATGATTAATGAAGGCACTTGGGAAGTTGAGGTTCTCGCTGACAAATGGACAGCCGTGACCAAAGATCGCAAGCTTTCTGCTCAATTTGAGCATACAATAGCCGTCACGGAAGAAGGTGTTGAAATTCTCACATTATGCGAAGCGGATGCACAGAGGAAATCGGCTTAGGCATGTGTTAACAAGAGCGGTCTGTTGACGCCGCCCACTCGGTTAAGGCGGCGAGCAATCCCTTGTTCTCAAAACCTTAACGGGATTCCGCACAAACTCTTTGTAAAAATTTTTAGTTCTCTCCTTGAGCTATCACCCTTATGCGCTATCTTAAGGAGGAGAATTAATTCGGTTGCAGATTTTGTTTTCATCGGTAGGCTTCTCGCTTCTGGTCGTTAACAGATTTCTCTCCGCAATTTCAATCTCTACACTCCCCTGTTTTTGGAGAAGAATCGATGTCAATCTATGTAGGTAATCTATCCTACCAAGTTACACAAGACGACCTGAATGAGGTTTTTGCAGAATACGGTACTGTCAAACGGGTTCAACTTCCCACGGATCGTGAAACAGGACGCATACGTGGTTTTGGATTTGTGGAAATGAGTACAGATGCAGAAGAAGAAGCAGCCATCGAGGCCCTAGATGGTGCAGAGTGGATGGGTCGTGATCTAAAAGTGAATAAGGCTAAGCCCCGCGAAAATAAAAGCTCTTCAGGTGGTTTTCGCAAAAACAGCAACTTCTCTCGTCGCTACTAAGCTTTAAGAACAATACTTTTCACCCTTTGGGTTAGCCGATAGCGTTCGGTTTGTTATTTTTAATTCTTCCATGTCAGCCGATTTTTATCGGCTCATTTTCTTTTTTAATTGTATTATTTTTAGCCACTCCAGTGAATGGCAAGAGGCTCCGGCAGAAAAGCTTGAGCCTTTTTGCTTGGAATGTGATGCATTTCAATTAGGCGAAATGATACCGCATTCTAGGGTATAGGGTGTGAGGTGTGAAGGTATACAAATTAAATGCGTAACAGCTTACAGAGAACACAGGCAATCGTTGAACAAATTGGATTCCATCCCCTTCAATCCCCATGGCTTCCGGTAGTTTTGTTTTTTCAGATTCAATCACCAGTTAGTTGTCAAGAGCTTTTTGGTCAATAAATCTGAGAACTTCCTCGTACTTTGAAGTAGATACAGATTGATGACCCATCGATTACAGTAAAGCTATGTCTATTGTTGTCGTTGAGAACCTAAGCAAAGTCTACCCGGTAGCCGTCAAAGAACCGGGTATCAAAGGTACGTTGGCTCACTTCCTACGCCGCACCTACCGTTCTGTTAAAGCGGTTCAAGACGTTTCTTTTGAAATTGAGATGGGCGAAGTGGTGGGATTCCTCGGTCCTAACGGCGCGGGAAAAACCACCACACTCAAGATGCTGACCGGACTCATTCACCCCTCCAGTGGTCGAGTGAGAGTGGCAGGTCATATCCCCTTTCGTCGGCAAACCGACTTTTTGAAGAAAATTACCCTAGTGATGGGTCAAAAGCAGCAGTTGCTGTGGGATTTGCCTGCACTGGACTCCCTGAAAATTAACGCGGCTGTCTATGGAATTTCTGACAGAGATTTTCAGTATCGCGTCGGTGAACTCACCGAAATGCTTTCTCTAGAAGGCAAACTCACCCAACCCGTGCGGAAGCTTTCTTTAGGGGAACGCATGAAAGCTGAACTGCTAGCAGCCTTGCTCCATCAACCCCAAGTCCTCTTCCTGGATGAGCCAACCTTGGGATTAGATGTCAACGCCCAAGTGGGAGTCCGCGACTTCCTGCGAGAGTATAATCAGCGCACAGGTGCGACGATTCTGCTCACCAGTCACTACATGGCAGATATCACGGCTCTGTGCCAACGGGTACTGCTAATTTATGCAGGTCAATTGATTTATGATGGCTCTCTGGAAGGGTTAGTTGACCATTTCGCACCTTATCGCGAGGTTCAAGTGGAACTGGCTGAGCCGTTACCCCAAGAGAAGCTCTCGATTTATGCTGAAGTCGAAGCCATTGACGGTCGAGAAGTCCGTTTTTTGGTCAAGCGTGATGTCCTGACGAGTACCGTGTCTCAAATTTTGGCGGAGCTGGAAGTCATAGATTTAACTGTCACTGAGCCACCCATTGAAGAAGTGATTGGTCGAGTTTTTCGAGCTGGGGTAGTCTCATGAAGCAAGCGATGAGAACGGCTCAAACGTTCCTCTCGGTTTACTATGCCTACATGGTAGAGTACCGGGCGGAGTTGTTTTTATGGGCGCTTTCGGGAACGCTACCACTGATTCTCATGGGTATTTGGATCAAAGCCTCCCAAGGTGGGCAATTTGGTCTAGAGCCTAACGATTTTGCCCGCTATTTTCTCACTGTTTTTCTCGTCCGTCAGTTTAATGTGGTTTGGGTCGTCTGGGAGTTTGAAAAGGAAGTGGTAGAAGGCAAGCTTTCTCCCCGACTCCTACAGCCGATTGATCCGGTGTGGCATCATGTCGCCTCCCATGTCTCAGAACGGCTGGCTCGTCTGCCTTTAGCGTTAATATTAGTCGGTTTGTTTTTCTGGCTTTATCCGGAGGCGATTTGGCTACCGAGTCTAGGCAATATATTGCTCTTTGTACCCGTGATTGTCCTGGCTTTTGCTCTGCGCTTCTTGATGCAGTATACTTTTGCTCTGTTTGCCTTTTGGACAGAACGAGCTAGTTCGATTGAGCAATTTTGGTTTTTGTTTTACTTGTTTTTGTCTGGGGTGATTGCTCCACTAGAAGTTTTCCCTCCGGCTGTGCGTGAGGTAGCGCTGTGGACACCCTTTCCTTATCTGATTCACTTTCCAGCCGCAATTTTGATTGGGCTACCTGTGGATATCGTGCGAAGTATTATGGTCATGCTGGGTTGGAGTCTACTTTTTTTCATCTTGAACCGCTGGCTGTGGCGCAAGGGGTTGAAGCAGTACTCTGGAATGGGGGCTTAGTCTAACTTAAATCGAATGGCACTGAAATAACGCTCCGATCCGCCCCCCGACCCCCAATTCTGGGGGAGCAAGAGTTCAAAGTCCCCCAAAATTGCCGGAGCTTTAGTGAGGAGATTTAGGGGGCAAATGCTAAAGGAGATCGCTTAAGTCAGTGACATTCAACTTAAATCTGTTCAAATTACTTGGAGAAGAGACTGTGCTTAAACTTAAGTTATCTCTGCTAGCTATTCTATCCACCACAGCGATCGCGAGTGGTATGGTGTTGAGTTCAGTGAGTTCAGTTCAATCTTGTTTGCCTAGCCAATCAGAAGTGTATCAACCAGAAGGATACGAGCAAAGCCCTTGGGTAGCCATGATAACTTTGCCGGGAATCGCTTTAGCAGCGGTTCTGTCTGCCGGCAATCGCTGGTATCAGAAAAACTAAACTAGGAGTACTTTGTGGTGCAATCCCCTCATCCAGGGAGAGCCGAGGATCTCCCTGGCACATTCATTTAAGAGGGAATCACCTGAACAATCAGTGAGCGTTTATCCAAGGACTGGACTTTTCCCGCTTGACCGAGATCAACGACAATGCGGTCTAGTAATTCTGCGGCGCGATCGCGATGTTGATGTTCCCGACCCCGTAAACGGACTTGGAATTTCACGGAATCGCCTTTACCCAACCACTCAACAGCTCTATTGATGCGTAAGCTGTAATCCGACTCGCCGACATTCGGGCGGAGCTGAACCTCCTTCATCGAAGGTTTAGCACTCTGGCGCTGACGTTTTTTCTGTTGGTACTGATGCTTGCCGTAGTCCAAGATCTTAGCCACCGGAGTCTCTTTATTTTCGGAGACTACGACAAGGTCAAGTCCTACGCTTTCAGCGAGTTGCAGTGCGTCACGGGTATCTGTCAAACCACGATTGTTGTTTTCGTGGTCAATCAACAGGACTTGAGGAGTCTTGATTTGATGGTTAATCAGTTGTTTAGAAGCGATAGTAATATCCTCTTAAACTCAATATTGTATTTCGCCAATGATACTAGCGTAGCGCAGTGTTCCCGAAGTGAGAGTAAAGTGATAGAGAATTTAAACAAAGGTCTTTAGGACATCTACACCGAATAAAGATGCAGACGACGCAAAAACTCTCCCTTCCCATTATGGGCTGTGGAACTTGGGCTTGGGGAAACCGACTGCTCTGGGGCTATGACGAAGGCATGGATAACCAGTTGCAAGCCGTCTTTAACCTTTGCGTGAGCCACGGTGTGACTTTATTTGATACAGGTGATTCCTACGGAACGGGGAAATTGAATGGGCGAAGTGAGCAACTTCTCGGACAGTTTTCGAGGGAATATCTGGGTTCAAATTCAGACAAGATTTGCCTTGCCACCAAGCTGGCGGCTTATCCGTGGAGATTGACACGTCAGTCCATGGTATCGGCTGGCAAGGCGTCTGCCCAGCGCTTGGGACGAAATGTAGATTTAGTACAGATGCACTGGTCTACCGCCAACTATGCTCCTTGGCAGGAGAGGGCGCTTTTGCAGGGTTTGGCGGATCTTTACGAGCAAGGATTAGTGAAGGGTGTCGGCTTATCCAATTACGGCCCCAAACGGCTCAAATGGGTGCATCAACAGTTTGCCGATCGCGGTGTTCCCATTTCTACCCTACAGGTTCAGTATTCCTTATTATCCACCTATCCGGTCACCCAACTTGGACTCAAAGATGTTTGTGATGAGCTGGGGATAAAACTCATTGCCTATAGTCCTCTGGGATTGGGACTGTTAACGGGAAAATACTCGGAGAAAGGCTCTTTTCCCAAAGGCATCCGAGGTGTGCTGTTTAGGCAGTTATTACCAGGAATCCGTCCAATCGTAGATGGTTTACGAGCGATCGCCCAATCCAGAAACAAGACCTTATCACAAGTTGCCCTTAACTGGTGCATCTGTAAAGGAACCATTCCCATCCCTGGAGCCAAAAGTGTGGAACAAGCCACGGAGAATGTTGGCGCTTTGGGTTGGCAACTCGACTCCAATGAAGTTGCAGAACTCGATCGCGCGGCTGCTCGTGTAGATAAACCCATGGTTCAAAACGTGTTTCAGACTCGGTAATACCGAGTTGCGTTCAAACATAGTAGTTGAGATCGACACCCAGACAGGGGGACGCTCCCGACGCGGAGAAATTCAATGTGCTACGTATGAATGCAACTGCGTGTAAGATAGATAATTTCGTTTTGAATAGAGGTTTTGTGAACCGAGTTCAGCACCAATTGATATATAGCATTTCTCAGTTGCGTGAGGTACATCAGAATAACCTAACCCCCTACCTCCTCACTAAAGCTCCGGTCCCTACGAGGGAAGGGGAGTAAGAATCAAAGCCTCTCTCCTTGTAGGAGAGAGGTTTGG
>DATNQL010000571.1:0-5455 GCA_036704025.1 Stenomitos sp. | reverse complement strand
AGGACTTACGCACTCAGCCAAGAAGAGAACGATATAATAAGCATCCCAGCTTCCGAAGAGATTCTTCGCTGCGCTCAGAATGACAGTTTTCCGTTTCAGTGCGTAAGTTCTAAGATAGTTACGCTAGAAAGCGATTTTTTTCGGGGGAGATAAACACAAAGAAGACCAACTTGCGCCAATCAATATACTCTTCCCCTTGGCGATGATTATTATTTTTTGAAAAAAGAGCTGCGAAAATTTATTCTCAATAAGAATAACCTTTGATTTTCTTGAAGGTCAACTGGGGTTTTAATGCTCTGGTAATAGAGAATAGGAAAAGCCGAAAGACATCGATGGAATTACCCATTCCCATTACGAAGTCGTAGAAAGAGGCGAATCGCTAGCCTTTTGGGTTTGACTACACTGACGTGCCAGCCAGTCTAAGATAATCTCATTCACCTTGTCGGGGCATTCATCGTGAGGACAGTGACCGGCATCATCTAATTCCACCAATTCCAAATTCGGGTTGAGTGCAGCAAACTGACGCGCCAAATAGGGCGGAATCATCCGGTCTTGACGCCCCCACATCAACAGTAGCGGGATGTTTAAGTTCGGCAAAATGGCTTTAACTTTGGGGCCAAATTCCGCAGAAGTCATCCCTTTAAACAGGGCGCTAAACGTAGCGGCTGCCCCCCTATCTTGGGCTGGAACGGCTAAAATTTCCACTAACTCAGCGGTAATAGCGGCGGGGTTCGCGTAGGCACGCCCGACCCATTTCCGCACAAAGGGTGGGCGTCTGACCACATAAAATAGGCTTTTAATGATGATAGGTGAGACCACAATACTCTTCACGGCGGAGACTACAGGTCGCAACCAAGGGGGAGTCATCTCCTGTTCCAAAGAAAAATCAGGTAAATTAATCAGGGCAATTCCTTTAACCATGTCTGGATGAGCTGCCGCCGCCGCGAGACAAACCAGGGAGCCAATCGAGTTACCCACCAATACCATCGGTTGCCGGATAAAGGTCTGCCAAAACTCATAAACCTGGTCTACCCAGAGGTCAATCTTATACTCCACGGACGCCTTCCGGGACGCCCCCCACCCCAGCATATCCAAGGCGTAAACCGTGTGGTGTTCACCGATCACTTCCAAGTTATGACGCCAATGCCCAATAGAGGCTCCAAAGCCATGCAGCAGCATGATTGGGGCGGTTGATTCACTCAGCGATCGCGGGGATCGAATATAAGTGTAGCGAGTCTGCCAGCCTCGCCAAACCCAGTCTCGCTGATTCCCAACTCGTTGCTGCCAAGGCACAGATGTTGTCACGAACGCCTCACCTTCAAAAAGGTTTACAAATTCTCTTCCATTTTATGAGGTTTCCCCGGCTAACCGACTGAGAATGACCCGGTCAGAGTGGTTGAAGTTCCCCAGTCAATCACCCTAATTGGAAGTTACATTAACAACCTGCACAGAAATATGAGAAGACTCAGTAAAATGGCAAGTGTAAACGGACGCTACGCTCTATCCTTTTCAATCCACCGATTTTAGAAATTAATCTGACGCCTGTGAATGAAAATAGACGCCAACGCGATTTACCCCCAATTAACGAACGAATCCGGTTCCCGAACATTCGAGTCATTGATACGGATGGGGGACAACTGGGGATAATCACGCCTCAAGAAGCTTTACGCATCGCCGAGGAAAAAGAGTTGGATCTCGTCTTGGTGAGCGACAAGGCCGATCCGCCGGTCTGTCGCATCATGGACTATGGCAAGTATAAATTTGAGCAAGAGAAAAAAGCCCGTGAGGCTAGGAAAAAGCAGCACACGGCTGATGTCAAAGAAGTCAAGATGCGCTACAAAATTGAGGATCATGACTACCAAGTGCGCGTCAATCAGGCGGAACGCTTTCTCAAATCTGGCGATAAGGTCAAAGCCACTATTACCTTCAGGGGTCGAGAAATTCAACACAGTGACTTAGCGGAGGACTTGCTCAAGCGGATGGCGACGGATTTGGAACCGTTGGCGGAAGTGCAGCAAGCACCGAAACGGGAAGGGCGTAACATGATGATGTTACTATCTCCTAAAAAATAAAGGATGGTCAGTGGTCAGGGGTCAAGATCAGTGACCATACAGAAAACAACCGATCACTGACCAATAACAACTGACTGGCTTGAACCAATGAAACTGCAACCTCGTGCTCGTGTTCAGGGTGACTGGGTACGGAAAGCCCTACAGTGGGTCAACCTTCGTCCCGAAGAAGGTGAGCGAACTTTGTTGATGTTCGCGTTCTATACAGCAACCTCTGTGGGGTGGCTTTGGTTTGAGTACAGTGCAGTGGCGCTGTTCTTAGATAAATATGGCGCTGAGCGGTTACCGTTGATTTATATCGTCGGTGCGTTCATGGTTTCAGGGCTAGGAGTGTTGTACTCTTGGCTTTCTGGCATTTTACCGATGCGAAGCGTCTTGGTCACGATCGCCCTGTTGACCAGCTTACCTTTGGTACTGTTTCGCGTGGGCTTAGGACTCGACTATTTTGATGGTTGGATCGCCTTGGCGACCGTGTTTCTGGTGCGGTTGTGGTCTGATGCGGTTGAAGTCCTCAACGACCTCAACTCCCAGGTTGCTGCCAATCAACTGTTCAACATCCGAGAAATTAAGCGAACCTACCCGATTATCGCCAGTGGGTTGTTAGTGGCTGACGTCACGGCAGGCTTCTCTTTACCGATTTTGCTGCGTTTCGTTGGGCTATACGATGTGATCATTCTCGCCGCTTTTGCCATGCTGGTAGGAGCGGGAACGTTGTTTTATCTCGGTCAGCGCTATAGCCAAGCGTTTCCTGACTTGCCCTCGCGAGATTGGGAAGACGATGAGTCTGAATTCGCCGTCCGCACCACAAGCGGTCCCCTG
This sequence comes from Stenomitos sp., assembly GCA_036704025.1. Classification (GTDB taxonomy): domain Bacteria; phylum Cyanobacteriota; class Cyanobacteriia; order Cyanobacteriales; family Coleofasciculaceae; genus Allocoleopsis. Next base: position 2,567 of record DATNQL010000571.1, on the reverse strand, counting down.
CGACGCTATATCATTCCTTTATTTACCTTTTTTATTCTGGCAGAAGCCCTATACCTCTTAGTCGAATTTCAGTATCTCAGTCAACTAGAAGAGAAGCTGCCAGAAACTTCGGACATTGCCGGTTTTTTGGCTTTGTTTGGCGGAATTATCGGGTTATTTGAACTGACTTCCCAATGGTTTGTCTCCAGTCGTGCAATTGATCGCTTAGGTGTCTTTGTTGCCGCCATGTTGTTGCCTGCATCATTGTCCGTCTTAGGATTACTGATGCTGACCGGTGCATTCGACGCGGTGATTGGGCTGATCCATCAGGTGATTGCTTTACCCGAACTGATGACTGGGCTGTTTGTCGGTCTGATCTTACTCCGGTTCATCGATGAATTACTGCGCTATACCTTAATTGCTGGCATTGAACCCGTCCTCTTCCAACCCATACCGGAGAAGATGCGAAATGCCGTTCAGACTTCTGTACAGGGTATTGCCGAACCGATCACCACCGGGATTACAGGCATCAGCATCTTAGCCACGATTTGGGTGACCAAGAATTTGTTTCCAGCGATGGAACAATTGCAGAGTCAGGTATTTATCTTTGCAATTGTGCTGTTTTCGGCAATCTGGCTGCTGAGTGGCTGGTTAATGCGATCGAGCTATGTCAGTTTACTCGTGCAGAGTGCAGAGCAAGGGCGTCTGGGTTTTTCTGATGTGGACTTGCGAGCATTCAAACGTGCTGTGGTCGAAGAATTGGAGCAGCCTGGAACAGAAGCCGAGAAACGCTCTTGTATTCAACTGTTATACCAGATCGATCCAGCCACCGTGGGCGAAGTCCTTGCTCCCTTATTGCCTCGCTTATCTACGGGCTTGCAGCGCCAGAGTCTAGACGCCATGTTGGAGTACCCAAACCCCGATTACCTAGGCGACGTTCAAGTCCTGATTGAGCAAACACCGCCCCCAGAAGTCTTAGCCTTGGCACTCCGCTATGTCTGGTTAACCCAACCCGAACTTGATATTCGTACAATTAAGCATTACATGCATTCGGGTGTGGAGCCAACGGTAAGAGCCACCGCCGCCGCTTTAATTTTGCGCCGGGGAACACCTGCCGAGAAGGCAGAGGCGACCAATACCTTGCGGCGGATGCTCACCTCCAAACGAGAACAAGAACGGGTGATGGGGACGCGGGCGCTAGGTGAGGCCGAGTATTTACAAGCGTTGAGGCTTTATATTCCCAATCTTTTGCAGGATGAGTCGTTGCGGGTGCGTCGGGCTTTGTTGGAGGTGATTGCCGCCACTCACTTGGAAGAGTACTATGGCTCTTTGATGAAAGGACTGTACTATAAATCTACCCGTGAAGCGGCGCGTGGGGCATTGGTGCGCCTGAAGGATGAAGCGATTCCCTTACTGGTGGAGTTGGCAGAAGATATCCATAAGCCGGATTTAGTGAGATTACAAGCTTGGATGGCTTTGGGTGAGATGGGTACCGAAGCCGCCCTCAATCAGTTAGTGCAACAGTTGATCACAAGTTGGGGGACAACTCGGCGCAATATTCTCCGGATTCTGCTGAAGATGCCGAAGGACGCTGGGATTGAAGGCGTCCTTGACCAATTGGGGCGCAGCGGAATTGAAATGCTGATTGAGCAAGAATTACTGTTTCTCGGTCAGATTTTTGCCGCCCTTCTGGATCTTACTCCTGAGAACATCTCAGGAGAGGAGGCCGATTTGCTGGTTGGGGCGCTACACAATCTGCAAACAGATTTATTAGAGCGGTGTTTTTTGTTGATGAAGTTCCTGTACCCGATTAGTGCGATTCAAGCGGGAGCATTTAATGTGGCTTCGGAATCACGGTCTAATGTAGCACTTGGGTTAGAAATTTTAGATAATACGCTGGATATTCCCCAGAAACGAGCGTTTTTATCTATTTTAGACCGTCGCTCTCCAGAAGAGAAGATGGCGTGTTTGGAGGAATGGGTTCCCTATCAACCGATGAGTCCGGGCGATCGCCTCCGCAGGCTGATTGAATTTCGTCATTTTCTGCCCGACTGGTCTTTAGCTTGTTGTTTTCATTTAGCCAGAACCGCTCACTATGGTTTGACACCGGAAGCCACTTTAGCTTGCCTGGGTCATCCGACTGGTTTTGTCCGAGAAGCGGTTTTGGCTTATTTGAGAGAAGCCTCGCCTCGTGCTTGTCTGGATTTGCTACCCGCTTTGACCCATGACTCAGATCGCTTAGTAGCGGATCAGGCGCAGCGAATACTTGAAGAATTGGGTCAAGTCAGCTAAGGCAAGGCGAGGCATCAGGCATAAGGAAATGGGCTGGTATCCACCGTTAAACTGTATAATTTCCCAATGATTAATCTGGAGTCCAGCGGATTACGGTAAACTTGAGCTTTCCCCAGTCATACAGCGCTAATAGCCCATAGCTGACCGCTAATCGATGTTAACCAGCGTTGAGCGTTTATTGTTTATCAGAGCCGTCCCGATTTTTCAGGAACTCCGGGATGATTTCTTAGTGCGTCTTGCTTCGGTGATGGATGAACTCTCGTTCCCCGCCGATCATACGATTTTCACCCAAGGAC
>DATNQL010000570.1:0-2333 GCA_036704025.1 Stenomitos sp. | reverse complement strand
CGTCCTCCTCACTAAAGCTCCGGTTAAAAAGGGGGAAGCCAGATGTTGCTACGCTTTTAAAAGTCTGGGGGACTTTGAACTTTGGCTCCCCCAGAATTGGCCGGAGCTCATACGAGGAGTTGGGGGGCGGATCGGCTCGTTCCCTATGCTCGATTCTCGGCTCCCATAGTTTGATAAAATGACTAACCGAACATGTCTTTGCATGGAAGAACAGCCTTCAATTCGGTCAAATCACCCTCTATGGGTTGATTAAGGAAAAGTTTAGTGAATCGTTAAGTCCCTAATCCTGAACAATTTGTAAGGAGATCTCATTTGGCTAAGCCGAATTCCTTCCGGTTGCGGAGGTTAATGTTCATCACTCTGGTTGCTGTGGCTTTTGGCTTTGTTCTGGGCTTAAGCTGGCACTCCCATCGATCGTCTCAGGGAGCCTTTGGCGCGAAGGATTCAACATTACCCTCTGCATCTGTTGTATCACCCCGCCCAGAGATGGCTTCAAATTCAGCCGGTAAAAGCTTACCCTCGCACAACCCTATCCCAGTCAGAACATCTCTGTTTCCTGCCAGTCCTAAGCCACAGGCAATGGAACCGCCTCTTCTTCCAGCGTCCCCCCAAGATAGTGGAACCCCCTCTGCACATGGACTCAGTACACCGTCCGGAAATAGGCTCAGCTCGGCAACGCCATCCACAGAACAGTCCAGTCCCACCGTCCAAACAAGCTTGAATCTGAACCCCCCACCAGAGAGTGCACCCTTATCGGGTGAGACCGTCAGTCCAGAAAACCCATCCGGAGAACAACCCACAATCAGCTTTGAGGTTCCCCCAGAGTTTCAGGCAAAAATCATTAAAAAGATTACACCTTTAGATCAGCAGAAGGTAATTGCGCTCACTTTTGATGACGGGCCTTGGCCTACCAACACCTTAAAAATACTGGAAATCCTCAAGAAAAATAACATCAAAGCTACATTCTTTTGGGTGGGACAAGCACTCAAAGATCATCCACAAATTGGTAAGCAGGTGGTGGCAGAAGGTCATGTGATTGGTAACCACACTTGGCATCACTGGTACCGTCGGCTAGATGCCTCTACGGCGGCTCATGAACTGGATGATACGGCACAACTCATCTATAAAACGACAGGGGTCAGAACAGCCTTATTTCGACCTCCTGGTGCTGTGATGAATAATGGGGTTGCAGACTACGCCATCCAACAAAAGAATGCAATCGTGATGTGGTCGAATGACCCCATGGACTATCGCCCACTCTCTGCTCATCAGTTGGTCAATCATGTGATCCGCAAGGCACATCCTGGCGCGATTGTTCTGATGCATGATGGGGGTGGAAACCACGCGGCAACCGTACAAGCTCTCCCGCAAATTATTGCCAAACTGACAGAGGAGGGATACGAGTTTGTTACGATTCCCCAATTACTGGCCATGACAGACTCCGAAAAGTCGGCAGTAATTGCGAAAAAAGATTGGTCTCCGAGTTTTGCCACTAAACCCTAGTTTATGCCTTCATTTCAACATAACTTTTACGAACGGCGCTCGCTTTGTCAATAAATCTCTTGCAACTAAGCTGATGTGCAGCTAAATTGCCATAGCGAAATTGTCATAAGGGGTGTGGGGTGTAGGGTGTGGAAATAGGCTTTCTTAAATGCGTCACAGCTTATAAAACTTCACTTCCCCATTATGGTATGGGAGTAAACTAACTGCGGTTATTTTGGGGAATTGATATCACAGTGGGATCTAGTCTGAAATCATTGGTGACAAGTTAAGGCTTTGTGGCAGTTGTCAAGGGGATTTGAGAAGAGGCTGGAAAAAAAACTGGTCAGAACCTCGCTGTTGTTCAGGAAAGGGTGCAACAATTAACTTAAGATTCGGTTTTCGTTGCTGTTTAACAATACCTAAATCTTGGTTTTCTGGTGCAGCGAAATACTTAACTGGGTCAGGAGCTATGCCTTTTTGGTGAGCGACCGAAAAATGATAAAGGCCGCGATAAATCATCTCTAAAGAAATGGAGTCAAAAGGTAAGGAAAGTTCCTGTGCTACAGCATCTCCCAAATCAACCAAGACAGCATAAAATAGCCAAGTCCCCCAAATTTGAAGTTGAATACCATTGAGGGAACCCGTCCATAAATAACTCAAACCTAAGAGCCGTTTAACTGTATTAAAAGCGTCTTCGATTCTCCAACGCCGTTGGTATAGGTCTGCCACTACATAAGGAGGTAATATTGTCGGGTCAAGCACGCTGGTTAAATAAGAGTGCCAAGTCTTCCCCGAACGAACTTCTATCAGACGTAAGGTAATAAATGGCGTTTTTTTCGTGCCAGCCCCTA
>DATNQL010000569.1:0-6949 GCA_036704025.1 Stenomitos sp. | reverse complement strand
AATATGGGGTAATTACCAAGGTTTTCCGCACCCAAGATTCTCTGAATAAACCCTTCAGCCGCGTTGCGTTCACCGTGGGTGTGGGAGATGGACAGTTCCGCTCTAACGGTGCGGTGAAAGCCGGTGACAATAACGCTAACGTGTTCGGGAATATGGCTGTCCGGGTTGCCCGACCGGTGAGTTTTATTGCGGAGTGGACGGGGACAGATTTAGGATTAGGTGTTTCCATCGCCCCCTTCAGGAACATTCCTTTTGTCATTACCCCAGCCGTGCGCGACCTTGTGGGTGCGGGTGACGCACCACGATTTGTCTTAGGCGCTGGAACCGCATTTCGGTTTTAAGGAAGAGGAGTACATCACATGAACGCCATGAAATCGCTCGCTTGGGTTGTCAGTCTATCCGTTGTCGCGGGAGGGCTAATGGTTCCTTCTGCACAAGCCCAAAAAGTGCCCAGTAGCTTTGGTAGCTTTTCCGACATATCCGGAACCAACATTTGGAACAACATCCCACCGATGTTGGGTACGGATGGTCAGTTTGACCCCAATTTACTGGAGAACATTTCACGGGTGAATCGGGAATCGGAAGCCGCCTTTGAGGCTTGCAATGTTGCCCTCACCCAAATCGAACAAAGCGCCCCGACGACTCGTCGCTTTTCCCGACGCCCCTCCACGGAAACCGCCGAAGTTCCCGTTGCTTGTCGGCAGCTAGAACAATTACGAGCCGAAGCAGAAAGCTTGAGAGCCACCGTAGAACAAGCTCAACGCAGCGTCTCCCGCTCGGACTTTGCCAGTTGGTAGTTTCGGCAATCGATTAAACAGCAATTGTGTAAGTTGAGGAGAAGTAACAAGATCATGAGACAGATCAAGCGTAAGCGCACGGCTGGGCTTGGGCTATTAATTGGAGCCATGGTATCAGGACTGTTTGGTTCTTTGGCAGCACCCGTTCAAGCTCAGGACGCCTTTGGCAATCAGGTGATCCAGTTTCCGGTGGATACCACCGTTGAATTTGAATTCAAAGAATCCCACGGAGCCTATCAGTCAAGCCTAGGTATCCTCGATCTCGAAACCGGTCAACCCGTTCAAGTCCTGTTTAGTGAAACCAAACCCTACGATCAGTTTGGTACAGGACAGTCTCAGACACGCTCACCCGGTCAAAACAACATTGGCACATCTCTAGATTTTCTGGGAACCGTTCAGGGCGGAACCGTACAAAATCAGTTGACAGAATTCACATTTCAAGCCAATAAACGTTATGCGTTCTACCTAGAATCGGTAAGCCCTACCGGTCAAACCAGACGCACCGTTTTGTCTTCCAGTAGCTTAGCCGCCGTCTTTGATGGCAGCTTAAACTCTGGCGAGCGCGGTGGAGTTGTCGGCAGCCGCATTGCCTGGGATGATGATGGATTACCCCAAGCCCCCGGCAAAGATGATGACTTCGATGACTTTGTAATTGAGGCGGGTGGTTATCTGATCGAGGTTGGTTGTCCACCCGTTAGCTAATACCGAGTTGCGTTCAAACATAGTAGTTGAGATCGACACCCAGACAGGGGGACGCTCCCGACGCGGAGAAATTCAATGTGCTACGTATGAATGCAATTGCGTATAAGACTTAAACCAAGTCTCGATCAGTAACGATTTAACAGGCGGTTTGTGTTAGTCACAAACCGTCTGTTTGTGTGGTCACGAATATTAGACAATAATCGGGTACCAGAAAGGTTGTATCCCCGCCTTGGTACAGTTGAAGCGTTAATCTCTGGGCTACAAATTGATGTTAGAACCCGCAAACACCGTTAGTCTCCTGCAAAAACAAGCCGCCCCTAAAATGTTCTCGACCGGACAAACGATCTTTAAGGAGGGCGATTCGGGTGATTTTATGTACGGCATCCTGGCAGGAGAAGTTGACTTATTAGTCAACAGCAAGGTTGTGGAAATGATCGCCACGGGTGAAGTCTTTGGGGCGGGGGCGTTAGTAGGAGTAGGAACCAGAACCTATACGGCGATCGCTAAAACGGACTGTAAACTGGCATTTCTGGATCGGGAACGCTTTCTGTTCGCCGTTCAAGAAACCCCGATGTTTGCACTGAAGGTGATGAAAAGCTATTCTGAGCGCCTGAATCGATTGGCTCATATGCTGTGAACAACAACACCACCTTGTTTTTCTCCTCCTCGGTTAAAGATTTTGAGCCGATTGAGAATCTTCAGCCAGACAGTGATACAGCCGAGTCGTATAGCCATTGACCGAACTCTGGTATTGGGTGATATCCTCGGCAAAACAGTTGGGAGGTTCTGGAACAAGTGGAGCTTTGAAATTCACCAGCCATAAATCGAAGGGACGGGGGAGTTGTGCGATCGCTTTTCCCAGCGTTTTCGAGGCACGACAGGCGGACTTTGTTCCCTGTCCTGTCCCTTGGGTGTTGGGGCTTTCCTCGATGATTACACATTGTGCCTGTTCTTGATGTGCCAGAAGAAATCGTGGCTGAAGCCGTGAATTCTGGACATCGGTAACCCGTTTCAACTCCCAAGCCAGCCCCATCATTTCACCCGTTTGGACGAGGGTATTGTGAGTTGTCGCCATGAGAATTGGGACGGAAGATGCTTTTTGCATCACAGGTACCAAAAGGTCAGGACGGTAGTATTTTTGATACCCCAAATTGTTGATGACGGTGATACCGCTGAAAAAACTCATCAACCAGATGAGTGCAACAGCGAGTTTACCGTTGCTTCTCCAGGGGACTAGGGACTGGGGGGAGGGAGAGAATTTCTCTGACTCTGTCAGCGTGAAACTTTTCCACTCCTCGGGTTCTGATCTTTCCTGGTCTTTCCATTCTCCTGCGAGGAGGTGAGAGGTGAGATTGTCCTGTTTAAATTCAGAGAATTTCCCTCTTTGAGAACGATTCCAACTGATGGCGAGTGCAGCGCCCAACAGGACGATGACAGCAGGGAAGTAAACAAAGTTATAGCGTGCCCCGCGAGTCAGATCTGTACCCAAACCATAAGTAATCCCAAAAAATAGCGCGATCGCACCTAACACAAAACCAGCTAAAACCCCAGTTGTCCAACGAGTCTGCGGCTGTTCGAGTTGGGCTTTTAGCCCCTGATAAAGAATCGGCACAGCCCAGATGAAAAATATCAGCATCGCCAGTCCACAGGTGAGTACCACGAGGAGTCTTGGCGACTCGACAGGCAGTAACGCGAGCATCGTAATCCAAGCTGCCAGCGACTGAAAAATCGGGTTGAGCAAGGTTAACAAGCTGCGCTCGCCGCTCATAATCCATTGAGTCATCTGAGAGTCGTAACTCATCCGCCATACGGGTACCCACGCTAAACAGCCCGCCAAGGAACCGGCGGCAACGGCATAAATCCGATGCCACAGGGAATTAGGCATGGGAAATGGGGCATCGGGAATCAACCATCGCTTTCTCAGCATTGGAGCGAGGGGACTGCCCAGAATCCTCAATCCGACAAGAGCGATCGCTTCGGCACAAAGGGTTAGGCTAAAAAAGTAGTGGGTGGCGATGCCTAAAGCATTCACCACCACCCAGCATAAAGCTATCCCTATGGGTAGAGGTGTCCGACGCTGAAGATGTTGTATCGCAACCACCAAGCACCCTAACGAAGCAATGATCCAGAGAATCCCTAGGGCATAATGCCGAGCTTCTTGGGTGAGAAAGACGCCATAGGGTGAAACCGCCATCATGGCGGCTGCCAGTTGAGCCACCAACCGTGAGCGAAAGGCTAACCAGCCCAAGCCATAAATCGCTGGAATGGATGCCACACCCAAAAGGGCAGGAAGCGAACGCGCCGCCCACAGGGAAACATACCCGTCGGAGTTGGGGAACCACTGCATCCACCAGTGAGCCAGCACAAAATACAGGGGAGGATGGTGATCTTCGGTAATTAAGTGATGAATCACCTGCGACGCCCCCGCCGATGGGTTGGGTTGTAGGGGCTGCAAGAGAGTAGCCAGAGGTATTGCTTGGTCGAGGGGTACCCGTTGAAAACTATTGCCCAAGCTAAACACAAGAGTGGCAAACTCGTCTGTCCAAGGGGGCTTTCCCGTGAGCGCAAGAAAGCGTAAGCCTGCACCAATGGCAATCCACACCAACAACAGCAGTGGGTGGAACCAGCGCGACGAAAGGAAAGTTTTCAACAAAAGTTACCTCAATTGACATCTGTGACACGCCAACTGAGCTTCAGATTGAGCCAAAAGTTCCAAAGCGTGACAGCGGCGATCGCAATTAGATTGGCTACATATCGATTGATCCCAAAAACATTAAACAGGAAATTTAACAGCAAAACATTAATAATTAATCCGGATAGGCAAATCACATTAAACTTCAATAGCCGTTCCAATCGCTGACGCAATCCAGGCTGACGGCGGGAAATATCAGCAAATGTCCAAAAATCATTCCACAAAAAATTGTTGATAATCGCAAATTCTGAGGCGATGATTTTACTACGGGTCAACGGTAAACCTAGGGTGGTGGGGTCACTGAGTAGGTAAAGGATTGCCATATCCACAAACACTCCACTCAAACCCACGATACCGAACCGGAAAAGTCGGGCGACAGGTCCGAGGGACAGTCGCAAGCGGACAAGGTGGCGCAGATAATCGATGTATTGTTTCGCGGTTACCTTACTCTCACCCGCTTGACGTTCTTGGAAGACATAACCCACCTCCCCAATCCAGGGCACCTTGCCTCTAGCAATCACCTCAATTAGAATTTTGTAGCCCAATGGACTGAGGGTGCGATCGGCAATGCAACTGCGGCGTACCATAAAGTAGCCACTCATGGGATCAGAGACACGACCAATTACCTCCGGGAGAATAATTAGCCCCAAAGTTTGTGCCCCACGCGATAAAAACCGCCGAATCGGACTCCAATCGCTGACACCACCGCCATCCACATTCCGACTAGCAACCGCTAAATCGCCTCCCCGCACAATTTCTCCCCATAGCTTTAATAGCAACTCTGGCGGATGTTGTAAGTCGGCATCAATCACCCCCAAAACCTCTCCTCGTGCCACCTGCCAACCTCGAACCACGGCGGTAGACAACCCTCGCTCCTCAACCCGCCGCATAACTCGCAGTTGTGGATACTCTGGCATCAGTGCTGTCGCGATTTCCCAAGTGCGATCCGGGCTATTGTCATCTACGACAATGAGTTCATAAGCTTTTGGAATGACGTGATCTAACAACTGGCTCAGGCGCTGAACGAGAAGCTGAATATTGTTACTCTCGTTGTAGGTGGGAATCACCATTGACAACAGAATCGGACTAGTTCCTAGCCCTATAGGCATGATGGGCTTAGTGTCTATGGCATGGCTTCGCTTCACCCTGAGCCGTGACTCTAGCGAATCATCACCTTCTGACGGGGGAAATGCAGAAGCGGGAATCTGCAATGAGCCTGAAGGAACAGGTAGAAGGGAGTGAAGTTGGTTGGTATTCATTCAGCACATCTCAAGGGTTGCACACAGGGGTTGGAAGTCTACAGAAAATGATTCAGTACAGCACGATTGCCTGTGATATGGCTCCTGACGGAGCAATCGCAGCGATCGAGAAAGTCTTTCTTTGTTCAGAGTAAAGTCTCATCTGGGTTTATGGTGCCATGAACTTATCGATTTTTTCTAACCCGCCAAGTCTAATGTGCTGGCGCTCAAAAAAACAGACCTATTTGGCGTGAGGTCTACTTGTTCCATTAATGCATCCATTCATCAGCCGGACAGAATGTAAAAACCTGTCACTAAAGCGCTCTAAACTCTCTTTTCGATTTGGATTAACCCCTCAGTTAAATGTTTTATGGTACAGGGTTAGAGAGCTATGCCCTTCTCTCTTTTGTCGTAAACCCTACCAGTCATCGCTCAAAGGAGACTGCCTTTTGTAGCAGAATTGCACTCCCTTTTGAGTAAAATACCTATCTCCTGACACTCAAGACTCACAACCTTGAACAGCGAGTTCCCTAGAAACGCTCAATCTTTGACTAGAAACTGACCCTTTTATATCGATTACCTATTACGAGCTAATAGGTTATGCTCTGTTTGAGAGCGGCTGATCCACTCCGATCAGTCTCAGCCTTGATACCTAAGCCGAATGGCACTGACTTAAGCCCTGAACTAAAGTACCCTTCGGGAACGCTTCGCGAACGGGCTAAAAGCTAAAACCCGTTAAAACGGGTTAAAAGGCTTATTCAGTAAGCTTTAGCTTGACATAGCTTTGAGTCTGAAATTTATTTCAAGGCTCCTAAGTCAGCGCCATTCTACCTAAGTCGGCTAACTAGAGCAAAATGGTGGCTAACCAAACTCTGATTTTTAAAGGTGTGTTGTTTTGAACGTCAAAAGCGGTATTTTCCTGCTCACCGTCTTCTGCATTGTGGCAACAGGATTAACAGTCTATTTCCTGGGAGGTGTTAATCCCAAACAACTTCAGGTATGGCTTCACCAAGCAGGAATTTGGGCACCTATTATCTATATTGCTCTCTATACAGTAGCAACCCTATTGATATTGCCTTCAACAGCACTCAATCTTACAGGTGGTGCCATTTTTGGGCCTTGGCTAGGTACACTTTGGACAACAGTTGCGGCAATCATTGCGGCGGTGGTGTCATTTACCTTTACCCGCACAGTGGGACGAGAAACCATTGCTCGAAGGTTAGCCGGACGCTGGCAAGCGATGGATGCTGAAATGCGTCAGGGTGGATTGTTTTATATGTTTGCGATTCGGCTACTGCCGATTATTCCCTATGGCTTAGTGAATTTTGCAGCGGGTTTGACTTCGATTCGTTTCCGAGACTACTTCCTCGGCACAGTGATGGGAACCGTTCCAGGCGTATTGCCTTTCGTGATGATCGGAAGTTCTGGCTTACAAGCCATGAGAACGGGTAATGTTTTGCCGTTAATGGGCGCATTGGGGTTAACCGGGCTTTTGGTTGGCGGCGCTCATTGGTATCGAC